>NZ_JAQUWN010000017.1:31600-63242 GCF_028692895.1 Pseudodesulfovibrio sp. | reverse complement strand
CGGGAGCGCCCTCGCCCCGGGACGTGCTGAAGCGCCGCTACGCCGCAGGCGAGATCGACCGCGAAACCTTCAACCGCATGAAGGACGAGTTGGAGTAACATTTTTCCCTCCGCGACAGACGCGATCTACACCTCCCCGCAGTCAGGGCCGCCGACCGATTCAGTCCCGGTCGGCGGCCCGAGCAGCAAAGGCCCCGTCCGGGTTCCCCGGCGGGGCCTTTTGCCACGCTCCCTTCTCCTGCCCACGCCGCAAAAAACGGCGGTCCCCGTGACCGGGGGCCGCCGCCTGAAGCATGTGGCGTGAAAAGCCTAGGTCCTGTCCACCGGGACCAGGACGCGAACCCGCTCCGGGAGCCGCTTGGCCTTCATGAAGTTGGCGATGCGCAGCAGGGCCGTCTCGGTCAGCTCGGTGCCCTCGGCCACCAGGTGGACCTCGTCCAGGCTGAAGAGCGGCTCGTCCAGGATCATGCCCGGCTTGAGGTCCGCCAGGCTCAGTTGACGCCGCACATAGCCCTCGTCGCCCGCCGTGCCGCGCTCCAGCACGTCCACGGCCTTCTGGTCGTAGGCCCCGCCCCGGCGGCGGAGCACGTCGATGGCGTCCTGCTTGCCCATGCCCTGCTGGACCAGTTCGTCATAGTCCAGGCAGACCTTGAGGATGCGCGTCTCCAGCGGCAGGGCCGGGTTGTCCGTCAGGCTGTCGTTCTGGCACAGGATGATGTTCGAGACCCGCTCCATCCGCGGGATGTGGGCCAGCATGCCCGCCGTGACCGAGGGGTGCATGGCGTAGATCTGCGCCTCCTCGGCCGTGAGCCGCTGCCGGGTGAAGACCTTGGTCAGCACCGTGTCGGTCAGGGTGATGCAGCCGAGTTGGCAAAGCATGGCCGCCAGGTCGAGGTCGAGCCCGGACTTGAGTCCGATGTTCTGGCCCACGTAGGCGGTCAGGCGGCGCACCCGCTCGCTGCGTCCGAAAGCCTCGGGATTGACCAGGCCCAGGATGTCCGTGAGGATGCGGATGGAGCCCCGGAGCGTGCCCCGCAGCAGCTCCCGCTCGGCCACCACCAGCGAATACTGCTTCATGGCGATGTCCAGGGTGCGGACCATCTCGTCGATGGGGCTCGGCTTGGTCAGGAAGCGGAACACCGAGCCCTCGTTGACCGCCGAGATGGCGGACTGGAGGTCGGCATGGCCGGTGAGCATGACCCGGACCGTGTCCGGCGACATCTCCTGAACCTTGGCCAGGAAGGTGACGCCGTCCATCTTGGGCATCTTGAGGTCCGATACCACCACTGCGTAAGGGCCGCTGTCCTTGACCATCCGGAGCCCCTCGCCCGGGCCCAGGGCCGTCTCCACCGTGTAGCGCCTGCGCAGGGAGGCCCGATAGGAGTCGAGGATGTTCTGCTCGTCGTCGACAAAGAGCACTTTGCGGTCGTTCTTCATGCCTTCTCCATATACTTTTTGCACGCCTCCCGCCACGCCCCGATGCGGTCGGCCAGGCCCAGGGACTCCAGCATGGGCTCGTCCATCACGCTGTGCGTGTACCCGGAATACTGACGGAGCTCGTGTTGCAGCACGTTGGCCGCGTGGACGATCATCGTCGCCGAGCAGTCCGCGACGCAGACGACCGGGAGGTGGTGACCGTGCACGGCCTCCACCACCCTGGCCTTGAAGCTCCAGAGCCCCAGCAGGTAAGCGCCGACCTCGGCGTGGGAGACGCCGAACTCCAGCCCCTCGGCCCCATAGACCGGGCCGGAGTTCGTCCGGACCCGCTCCAGGACTGCGGCGTACCGCTCCTGCATCTCCGTGGCCAGGACCAGCTTGCCCACGTCGTGCAGCATGCCGCTGATGAAACAATCCTCCACGAACTGGTCGTCCTTCCGCTCGATGGAGGCGATGGCCTTGGCGAAATAGCCGGTCTCCAGGCTGTGCTCCCAAAGCTTGTTCACGGAGTACCCGGCCAGGGAGTCGCCCTTGATCTCGCGCAGCAGGTGCTCGCCCAGGACGAGCCCCTTGAGGGCCTCCACCCCGAGCAGGACCACCGCCCGCGCAGGGGACGAGACCTTGTCGTAGAAACCGAAGAAGGAGGAGTTGACCACGCGCATGAGGGTGGCGGTGACGCCCACGTCCCGCTCCACCAGCCCGGCGAGGCGCTTGAGGTCAGGCTCGGGACGGCTCAGCTCCTCGGAGATGCGCACGTAGAGGTCCGGGATGGCCGGCAGGGAGTCGACCCCGGCCACCACCCGGCGGACGCCGTCGTGGTTCAGGATGTGGCTCAGTTCGGTCACGCGGCGGATGGTCTCCACCACCGTATCGGAGCTGCACGGCTTGCTCAGGAACTGGTGCGCGTGCTTGACCGACTTGAGCAGCAGTTGCATCTCGGAGTAGCCGGAGAGGATCATGCGCACCGCGCCCGGCTGGCGCTTCTCGACCTCCTTGAGGAAGTCCCCGCCGTCCATGCCGGGCATCCGCATGTCCGCGATGACCACGTCGATGGGGTGCCTGTCCAGGATCGCCAGCCCGGCGGGGCCGCTGTCCGCAAAGTAGCACCTCCACTCCTTTCGCTTGAAATGGAGCATGGTGCGGAAGCTGTCGAGTATGGACTGGTCGTCGTCCACGAAGAGTATCTTTCGTTGCATGGCTGATCCTTGTCGCTAGCTCTCCGGGGGCAGGGTGATGATGAAGGTGGCGCCCCGGCCCACCTCGGACTCCACGTCGATGGACCCGCCGTGCCGCTCCACCACGATGTCGTGGACGATGGCCAGCCCCTGTCCGGTCCCGCGCCCCACCTCCTTGGTGGTGAAGAACGGGTCGAAAATCTTGTCCCGGTTCTCCGGCGGGATGCCCGTGCCGGAGTCGGAAATGCGAATGACCACCATGCCTTCCTCCGCCCGGGTGGACACGGCGATGGTCCCCTTTTCACCCGAGTTTCCCACCACGTCGCCGATGGCGTGGGCCGCGTTGACGACGATGTTCAGGAAGACCTGGCTGATGTCCCCGGCCAGACAGTTGACGATGGGGATATCCCCGTAGTCCTCCACCACGTCGGCCACGTACTTCCATTCATTCTTGGCTACCGTGAGCGTGTTGGCAAGCGATTCGTTTATATTCACCCCTTTCTTCCTGCCGTCGCCGGGGTGGGCGAAATTCTTCATGGCCCGGACGATGACCGCCACCCGCTCCGTGCCCTCCAGGGCGCGGGCGCACGCCTTGGGCGCCTCGCGCAGGACGAAGTCCAGGTCCGCCTCCCCCGCCATGTCGTCGATGGTGCGGACGATGGCCGGGTGGCCCCCCTCCTCGCGGCACAGGCGCAGCAGCTCCCGGCCCACGGCCATGATGGCCGAAAGGTCCGTGAGGGCGTCGCTCACGAACCGGACGGAATCGCCCACGTATTGGATGGGCGTGTTGATCTCGTGGGCGATGCCCGAGGCCAGCTCGCCAACGCTTTCGAGCTTCTGGGCGATGTTCAGCCGCCGTTCCAGGGTCTTGCGCTCCGAGATGTCCAGGACGATGACGCCGATGTGGGTCTCGCCCCGAATCTCCAGCTCCACCAGGTAGCGGGCCATGGGGAAGGACGCGCCGCTGGCGTGGCTGGCCACGCCCTCGGCATAGGCGGCCTCGATGGCGTCCGGGCAGAGCAGCCGCAGGGTCCCCCCGGAGGCCCCGGCAAAGGCCGCCCGGCAGTCGAGGCCGATGATGGCCTCCGGTTTCAGGCCGAACATGGCCCGGATCACCGTGTTGGCGCGCACGATCCGGCCCGTGGCCGGATTCAGGACGTAGAACGCGGCGTTGATGCCTTCGAGCAGGGCCGTCACCAACTGCCCGGTCTCCCGCGCCTCGGACTCGGCCTCGCGCCGCTCCCGGATCTCCTGCGAGAGCCGGGCGGCCTGCCGCTCCAGGTCGGCGGTGCGCCGGGCCATGTCCCGCTCCAGGCACTGGCTCAGGGCCTCCAGCCGGGCGTGGGGAATGATGAGCAGCCGCCGGCCGGCCAGGCGCACGGCCAGGACGAGCAGGAGCATCCCGCAGGTAAGGCCGGCGATGAGGAGCAGCAGCACGTGCCGGACGCGGCGGTCCAGGAGCTTGCGGCTGACCGTCTGCACCAGTTCGATGCCGGGATACCCGGTCTGGACGCGCAGGGTCAGCCCGCCCGCCGGTTCCAGCCCGGCCAGATCCAGGACCCGCCCCCGCCAGACGATGGCCACGCTCATGGTCCCGTCCTCCGGCACAGAGAGGAAATGGCATGCCTCTATGCGGATGAAGGCGGAAAGCGCCCCTGCGAAACGCCCATGCGCCAGGACCGGAACGGAAAGCCGCCACCAGGCCAGGGAGGGATCGTCGTCCGGCAGAAACACGCCGAGGGACCGGTCATGGCCGGACAGCCGGACAAGATCGTTCCCCTGCGGCAGACGGCCCGCCAGGTGGGGCGGGGCCGCGATCACGCCCCCGGCCGCGTCCTGAAGGCAGAAAGTCGCCTTTTCGCCAAGCATGGGCAGGGAGGCGAACAGCGATTCCAGGCCCCCGCCCGGCCCGCCGGTGACGGCGGCCGCGATCCGTCCCGTGGCCGCGTATTCGCCGAGCAGGGCCATCCGGTCGTCCACATAGCCCCGGAAGGCGTCCCGGTGGGCGTTCAACTGGCTCTGTACGCTTTCTAGACGCATGGAGGCCATCTCGCCGCCCACGATCCAGACGGCCACGAATACGGCCAGCCCGGCCTGGACCAGGAAGAACACGGCCAGCATCAGGGTGAAGACGCGGCTGAAGGAAGGCCCCTTGCCATTGGCGAGGTGGTCGGCCCCCCGGCTCCCGTCGAGATGGCCGGGACCCAGGTCGTCCCCCTGCGAAACATGCCCCATCGGTTGCGATTGCATCGGCGCCTCCGGTCCTGCCCACCCCGCCGCCCAGGCCGGAGCGAGGCGGGATTTCAACAGACCATACACCGGGCCATCGAACGATAAAATTATATTTCCCCCGCGGCCGCGAAACCACGCCCGGACGCCATCTCCCGGCCGATCGGAACGCCGCCCCCCCTTTTTTCCCCCGGTGCCGGCCTTGACAATGGAGAACACTTGGCTATGTTGCCAAGTGAAAGGAGCAACCGGCATGGCCCCGACACAGGACATCGTGTTGAAAAGCCGCTTCGAGGAGCGGGCCGAGGTGATGAAGGCCCTGGCGCACCCCTCGCGACTGATGATGATCGACGAGCTCTCGCGCGGCGAGCGTTGCGTCTGCGACCTGCAAACCCTGGTCGGCCATGACATGTCCACGGTCTCCAAGCACCTGAGCGTGCTCAAGAAGGCGGGCATCGTGGCCGACGACCGGCGCGGAAAGCAGGTCTTCTACCGGCTCAAGGTGCCATGCATCCTGAACTTCTTCCACTGCGTCGAGTCCGTCATCGAAGCGGCGGGAAAGTAATTTTTTTCAACAATCATTTGGCGAATACGCCAAGCGAGCGCGAACATGAAAGATCTTCCGAACCAGGCCCCCTGCTCCTGCACCACGTCCCCGGCCCCGAAGGCCGGGAGGGGCCCGTCCATGGCCCTGCAACTCATGGGAGGCGTCGCGGCCCTGGCCGCATGGTACGCACTGTACAGCCAGCTCCTGCCTTTCTCCAACTGGCTGACCTACGACCTCTTCGGCCTGGCCCCGGCCAGCCACCTGGGCTCGGCCGTCCAGTTCTTCGCCTACGACACGCCCAAGGTGCTCATGCTCCTGCTGCTGGTGGTCTTCCTGGTGGGCATCCTGCGCTCCTTCGTCACCGTGGAGTGGACCCGGCGCGCGCTGGCCGGGCGGCGGGAGTCGGCGGGCAACGTCCTGGCCGCGCTGCTCGGCGTGGTCACGCCGTTCTGCTCCTGCTCGGCCGTGCCCCTGTTTATCGGGTTCATGACCGCCGGGGTCCCGCTCGGGGTGACCCTCTCCTTCCTCATCTCCGCGCCCATGGTCAACGAGATCGCCCTGGTCCTGCTCTACGGCCTGCTGGGCTGGAAGGTGGCGGCCCTGTATTTCGCCACCGGCATCGGGGTGGCCGTGGTGGCGGGCTGGGTGCTCGGCCGTATGCGGCTTGAGCCGTACATCGAGGACTGGGTGCGCGACATCCGTGCGGGCGAGGCGGCCATGGCCGACCAGCGCATGACCTGGACCCAGCGGTTCGCCTACGCCCTGGATTCCGTCAAGGACATCGTGGGCCGGGTCTGGAAGTACGTGGTCCTGGGCATCGCGGCGGGCGCGGCCATCCACGGCTACGTTCCCGAGGGCTACCTGGCCGCCATCATGGGCAAGGCCACCTGGTGGTCCGTGCCGCTCTCCGTGCTCATCGGCGTGCCCATGTACACCAACGCGGCGGGCATCATCCCGGTGGTGGAGGCCCTGCTGGGCAAGGGCGCGGCCCTGGGCACGGTCCTGGCCTTCATGATGAGCGTCATCGCCCTCTCCTTTCCGGAAATGGTCATCCTGCGCAAGGTTCTCAAGCCGCGCCTCATCGCCATTTTCATCGCCGTGGTGGCCTGCGGCATCCTGCTGGTCGGCTACCTGTTCAACGCAATCATCTAACCAAGGAGTGCCGAAATGAAAATTCACGTCATGGGCCCCGGCTGCGCCAAGTGCGTCCAGGCCGAGAAGACCGTCAAGGAAGCCGTGGCCGAGGCGGGCGTCGACGCCGAGGTCGTCAAGGTCACCGACTTTCAGGAGATCGCCAAGTTCGGCGTGTTCTCCACCCCGGCCGTGGCCATCGACGGCGAGGTCAAGGTGGTGGGCAAGGCCCCGAGCAAAAAAGAAGTGCTCGCCTGGCTCAAGTAGCATCCGGTGCCCACGCGGCTGCGGCGCGGCCCCGAAATCCGTTTTCTCCCGCTCCGGCGCGGACGACGCGACAAGCGGGCCGACGGCCCACCCCGGTCCCCCGGCAAGGAAAAGCCCCCGCACGGCGACGCGCGGGGGCTTTTTTCATCGAAATTGCCGGTGCTAGAAGGGGCGGAGCATGCCCCAGGACACGCAGAGGGCGACCATGGCCTGGGTCCAGTTGCGGGTCTTGATGCACTCCTTGACCAGCCCCTCCTTGAGCACGCACTGGAAGTCGCGCAGCAGGCGGAAGTTGTCGTCCAGGGCGCGGCTGTCCGGCTGCTCCAGCAGGTGGGGCGTGAAACGCACCCGCTGCTTGAGGAAGTCGAACACGTCCGCGTCCGGGCGAGGCTCCATCCCGGTCCCGCCAACCACGAACTGCTCGCCGGGGTAGTGTGCGTCGGAGCTCACGGCCCACCCCAGCCCGAAGCCCCGGTCCTCGTAGGGGAGGTTCAGGGTCTTGTCCAGCTTGGCCTGGGTCTGGCGGAAGCAGCTCCGCACGCGGGCCGCGCCGATGCGGTTGTCCACGTTCATGGCCGAGCCGTTGTGGATCTCCACGTAGTCGACCATGGCCAGCAGCCGATGGTAGGCGCGGCGGCTCAGGATGTTGCCCGCCGAGGTGCGGCCCATGTGGAAGGGATGGGGCACGATGGAGATGGCGTCGGTCTCGCGGCAGATGGCGCCCACGTCGCGCACGGACCAGCTAAAGGTCGGGTACAGCTCCAGGGCGCGGGCCAGGGCCTCGCGCGTGCGGTACAGAAAGATGATGTCGATCCCCTCGGAGGAGATGGCCTCCACGCCGGGGATGATCTGAACGGGCAGGTCGGCCGTGGCCTCGGCCAGCCGGTCGTAGGCCTCCAGGGGCTTCTTGTAGGCGTGCTCGGTGGAGGCCAGGTAGTCCAGGTCCAGATGTTTCAGGTACCGGGCGATCTTGCGCAACCGCAGGCGCTTGCCGCGCTCTGGCATACGGTGGATGTTGGTATGGAAATGCAGATCGAAAGTGGCCATTGTTCTCCGAATCCCTGACCGGACGTCGCCGGGCGTCATTGCCCCGCGCCGCGCACGGAAAGGCGGGCGTTTATTCCAACCCCCGAAAAAAGTCAAATAGCCACTCGAGCCCCGCTTGTCCAGCACCGGCGCGCCGGTTTGCCCCGAAAACCGCCGCCAGGTGCGAAAGCCTGCGGCAGTATGGGGCGGTTGCGCCCGCGCGCCGTTTCGCATAGAAAATAGCCTCGTCTTTCCATAGGCAATCTCAATAAATCCCGGCCGGGGCGCCCCGGCGCAACGCATCAACACGAGGGAAGCAAGCATGACCGACTCGGCCCATAAAGCGATGTGGGAGAAACTGGACCTTGACCTGAACGCGCACGATGCACTGCTCTCGGTCCTGGGCAAATTCTACGGCGACATCTTCCTGGCACAGGAAGGCCGCCTCAAGGGCGCGGAATACCTTGACTTCGTCCTGTCCGAGGTGCACGGGCTGCGCATCAGGGAATTGCAGGAGGCCAAGGCCCTGGGCCGCAAGGTCATCGGCTCGTTCTGCGTGTTCGTGCCCGAGGAGATCACGCTGGCGGCCGAGGCCGTCCACGTCGGCCTGTGCGCCGGAGCCGACGCCGGGACCGAGCTGGCCGAACAGCTTGTGCCGCGCAACACCTGCGCCCTCATCAAGTCCTTCATCGGCTTCAAGATGGCCCGGCTCTGCCCCTACATCGAATCCTGCGACATGATCGTGGGCGAGACCACCTGCGACGGCAAGAAGAAGGCCTACGAGGCGTTCAACGAGATCGCGCCAACCTACGTCATGGAGGTGCCCCAGACCAAGAGCGCCCCGGCCCGCGAGCTGTGGAAGGCCGAAATTCTCCGCTGCCTGCGCGCCGTGGAGGAGCTGACCGGCCGGACCATCACCCCGGAGCGGCTCAAGGAGGGCATCCGCCTCGTCAACGAAAAGCGCCGGGCCCTGCAACGCCTGACCGCCCTGCGCGCGGCCAGTCCGGCTCCCATCTCCGGCCGCGACGCCCTGCTGGTCAACCAGATCAGCTTCTACGACGACCCGGTCCGGTTCACGGCCAAGATCAACGAGCTCTGCGACGAACTGGAGGCGCGCATCGCCAGGGGCGAGGGCGTGGCTCCCAAGAACGCGCCCCGGCTGCTTCTTTCCGGCTGTCCCATGGCCGTGCCCAACTGGAAGCTCCCCTTCGTGGTCGAGAGCACCGGCGCGGTCATCGTGGGCGAGGAGTCGTGCATCGGCACCCGCAACACCCGCGACCTGGTGGACGAGTCCGCCGACACCCTGGAGGGAATGATCGACGCCCTGGCCGACCGCTACATGAAGATCGACTGCGCCTGCTTCACCCCCAACACGGAGCGGCTGGACAACGTCTCCAACCTGGCCAGGCAGGTCCACGCGGACGGCGTGATCCACTACAGCCTGCTCTTCTGCCAGCCCTACACCCACGAGGCCCTCAAGGTGGACAAGCGGTTGGCGGCCGACGGCCTGCCCATGCTCTCCATCGAGACGGACTATTCCATGGAGGACGTGGAGCAGCTCAAGACCCGGGTCGAGGCCTTCGTGGAGACCCTCGGTTGATCCTGGGGCTCGACATCGGCTCGCGTTCCATCGAACTGGTCGGCGTGGAGGACGGCGCCGTGACCCTGGTCCGTCGGCTGCCCACCACCTTCGACCCGCTCGCGCAATGTTCCAAGCTGCTGGATGGGGTGCGTCCTTCCTCCTTGGTCGGGACCGGATACGGACGCAACCTCATCCAGCGCCTGGGACTGGACTGCCCGCTGTCGGCCATCACCGAGATCAAGGCCCACGCCCTGGGCGCGGCGAGCCACTTTCCCGAGGCCCGCACCGTGCTCGACATCGGCGGCCAGGATACCAAGGCCATGTCGGTCCGGGACGGCCGGGTGGTCAAGTTCGAGATGAACGACCGCTGCGCCGCCGGGACCGGCAAGTTCCTGGAGTACACCGCCGGGGTCTTCCAGATCGCGGTGGAGGAGTTCGGCCAATACGCCCTGCAGGGCGACAATCCGCCGGAGATCAGCTCCATCTGCACGGTCTTCGCCGAGACCGAGGCGACCTCGCTCATGGCGCGCGGCGAGCGGCCGGAGGCCATCGCGCTGGGGTTGCACAAGGCCATCGTCAAGCGGACGCTGAACATGCTGAACCGGGTGAACCTGGCGTTTCCGCTGGTGTTCAGCGGAGGGGTGGCCAACAACCCGTGCGTGCGGGCGCTGCTGGCCGGGTCCACCGGCGGCGAGATCGGCAGGGACATCCTGATTCCGGACATGCCCGACATGGTCGGGGCGCTGGGCGCGGCCCTGCACGGCTCCTCGGCCTGAGCACATTTTCCGCCATCCCCTTTGGGGCGGCGGCCTTTCCTTCCCTCACTCCCGCCAGCATCAAATCAAAAAAAGAGGGCCGCCCACCCGGCGGCCCTCTTCATTATCAACATCAATAACAACGGGAGTTACACTACCCGACGACGATATTCACCAGCTTGTTCGGAATGACGATGACCTTCCGCACCGTCTTCCCTTCCAGGAAACGGACCACATTCTCCTGCTCCATGGCCATGGCCTTGACCACATCCTGCGGAGCATCGTTGGGCGCGTCGAACTTGCCGCGCACCTTGCCGTTCACCTGCACGACCAGGGTGACCTGGTCCTTGACCAGCGCGCCCTCGTCGTGGGTGGGCCAGGCCTGGACGGCCAGGGGCTCGGCATGACCCATGGCCCGCCAGAGCTCCTCGCAGATGTGCGGGGTGACGGGCGAAAGCAGGGTCACCGCCGTGGCTACCGCCGAGGACAGCGCGCCGGGCTCGCCGGAAAGGTCGTCCTTGAGCCCGTAGATCTCGTTGACCAGCTCCATGACGGCAGCGATGGCCGTGTTGAACTGGAACTCGTTTTCGATGTCGCGGGTGACGCGGCGGATGGTGTCGTGCTCCTTGAACCGGAGCTGTTTGGCCGCGTCGGACCCGGGCTCGGCGTAGGAGCCGGGCATGACCGGGGCCAGCGCCCCCTCCAGCTCCTCCACCAGCCGCCAGAGGCGGGCCAGGAAGCGGAACGCGCCCTCGATGCCCTGGTCCGACCACTCCAGCTCCTTGACCGGCGGGGAGGCGAAGAGGATGAACAGCCGGGTGGCGTCCGCGCCGTACTGGGCGATCATCGCGCCCGGGTCGACCACGTTGCCCTTGGACTTGGACATCTTGCCGCCGTCCTTGAGGACCATGCCCTGGGTGAGCAGGTTGGCGAAGGGCTCGGTGGTGGAGACGAAGCCGGTGTCGCGCAGGGCCTTGGTGAAGAAGCGGGAATAGAGCAGGTGCAGGATGGCGTGCTCGATGCCGCCGATGTACTGGTCCACGTTCATCCAGTAGTCGACCTTGGCCGGGTCGAACGGGGCGTCCTCGTTGCGCGGGTCGCAGTAGCGCAGGTAGTACCAGGAGGACTCGAAGAAAGTGTCGAAGGTGTCGGTCTCGCGCCGGGCGGGCTTGCCGCACTTGGGGCAGGCGCAGTTGACGAACTCCGCCATCTCCGGCAGGGGCGAGCGGCCGTCGGCGCGGACCTGGGCGTTCTCGGGCAGGAGGATGGGCAGGTCCTTCTCGGGCACGGGCACCACGCCGCAGTCGTCGCAGTAGATGACCGGGATGGGCGCGCCCCAGAAGCGCTGGCGGGAGACGTTCCAGTCGCGCAGCCGGTAGTTGACGGTCATCTTGCCGAGGCCGGACTTGTCCAGGTGCTCGACGACGGCCTTCTTGGCAGGCTCGTTCTCCATGCCGTCGAATTGGCCGGAGTTGACCAGGATGCCGGGGTCGCTGTAGGCGGCCTGCATGTCGGCCGGGTCCAGAACCTCGCCCTTGTCGCTCAGCTCGCGGGGGTTGATGACCACCTTGAGGGGCAAGTTGTATTTGGCGGCGAACTCGAAGTCGCGCTGGTCGTGGGCGGGCACGGCCATGACCGCGCCGGTGCCGTAGCCCATCAGGACGAAGTTGGCCACGTAGATGGGCATCTCGACGCCGGTGACCGGGTTGACGCAGTACCGGCCGGTGAAGACGCCCTCCTTCTCCAGGTCGTCGGCGCCGCGCTTGATGCGGTCCATGTTGCGGATGCGGGTGACGAAGGCGTCGATCTCGTCCTTGTTGGCCGCGTCCCCGGTCAGCTTCTCGACCATGGGGTGCTCGGCCGCGATGGACATGAAGGTCGCGCCGAACAGGGTGTCGGGCCGGGTGGTGAAGACCGTTATGGTCTCGTCCATATCCTTGACCTGGAAGGTCAGCTCCGCGCCGTAGGACTTGCCGATCCAGTTGCGCTGCATGGTCAGGACGCGCTCGGGCCAGCCGCCCTCGAGGCCCTCGAGGTCCTTCAGCAGCTCATCGGCGTAGTCGGTGATGCGCAGGAACCACTGCTCCATGTCCTTCTGCTCGACGGGCGAGTCGCAGCGCCAGCACAGGCCGTCCTCCACCTGCTCGTTGGCGAGCACGGTGTTGCAGCCGGGGCACCAGTTCTGCGGGGAGTTCTTGCGGTAGGCCAACCCCTTTTCCAGGAACTTGAGGAAGAATTTCTGCTCCCACTTGTAATACTCGGGTCGGCAGGTCGCGAGCTCGCGCCGCCAGTCGTAGGAGTAGCCGAGGCGGCTGAGCTGGGCGCGCATGTCGGCGATGTTCTGGTAGGTCCACTTGGCGGGGTGGGTGTTGTGCTTGATGGCCGCGTTTTCGGCGGGCAGGCCGAAGGCGTCCCAGCCCATGGGGTGCAGGACGTTGAAGCCCTGCATGGACTTGAAGCGGGCCACCACGTCGCCGATGGAGTAGTTGCGGACGTGGCCCATGTGGATCTTGCCCGAGGGATAGGGGAACATCTCGAGCACGTAGTACTTGGGCTTGGCCGGGTCGGCCTCCACCTCGAAACAGCGGGACTCGGTCCAGGCCCGCTGCCATTTCCCCTCAACGCTTTCCGGATCGTACTTGCCTAAGGCCATGGCTATATCCTTATGAAATTCTGTAGGTTCTACTTGTCCATCCGCTTGGCCGCGCCATCGAGGATGCCGTTGACGAACGAGCGCGACTTGTTGTCGCCGAACGTCTTGGAGAGCTCGATGGCCTCGTTGATGGCGGCCTTGACCGGGATGTCGGTGTGCTGCATCTCGTAGAGGGAGAGGCGGAGGATGGTCCGCTCGACCACGGCGATGCGCTCGATCTTCCAGTGCTGGGAATGGGCCTCGATGGTCTTGTCCAGTTCCGCGAGGTGCGCGGTGACGCCGAGGACGAGCTCGCGGGCGAAGTCGAGGGCGGCCTCGGACTCCTGCTCGATGACGAGCGGGTTGACGTCGAACTGGGTCTCGATGCTTACGGGGCGCTTCGGATCGTCGAAGCACGCGCCGAAGAGCACCTGGAAGGCCAGCGTGCGGCCCACCCTGCGGATACCGGGCTTGTTGCCCTTCTTGGTGGCGGTCATCTAGAGCTGTTCCAGCACGCGGACGGTCTCGAGCATGGCGGAGGCGGCTTCAACGCCCTTGTTTCCGCCCTTGCTCCCGGCCCGCTCGATGGCCTGGTCCAGGGTGTCGCAGGTCAGCAGGCCGAAGCCCATGGGCACGCCGGTCTCCATGGTGGCGTGGGCCACGCCCTTGGCGCACTCGCTGCACACGTAGTCGAAATGCGGCGTGGCGCCGCGGATGACCGCGCCGAGCACGACCACGCCGTCATAATTGCCGGACCGGGCCAGCTTCTGGGCCGCGATGGGCAGTTCGAAGGCGCCGGGTAGTCGGACCAGGGTCAGGTCCTCCTCGCTCGCGCCGTGGCGCACGAGGTAGTCGATGGCCCCGGAGATGAGGCGGTCGACGATGAAATCGTTGAAACGGGCGGCGACCAGGGCCACCTTGATCCCTTTGGCGTTAAGCTGTCCTTCGATGGTCTTCACGGGCATGGTCATATCTCCAAAATGTAATGAACTATAGTGCGCTCATACGGCAAGGGTTCGGCAAAAGTCAACTTGCGGGCTAGTCTTCCACCTGGTCGACGTGGTCCACCTTGAGCAGGTGGTGCATCTTGTCCCGCTTGGTCTTGAGGTACTTCTCGTTGATCTGGCAGGCCCCGACCTCGATGGGCACGCGCTCCACGACCTTGAGGCCGTAGCCTTCCAGGCCGACCATCTTCTTGGGGTTGTTGGTCATGAGCCGCATCTTGGAGACGCCGAGCGCCACCAGGATCTGCGCCCCGGTGCCGTATTCGCGCATGTCGGGCGGAAAGCCGAGCTTGACGTTGGCCTCCACGGTGTCGAAGCCCAGGTCCTGGAGGTGGTAGGCCTTGATCTTGTTGCCCAGGCCGATGCCGCGCCCTTCCTGGCGCATGTAGACCAGCACGCCCTTGCCCTCGTTGTGGATCATGCACATGGCGTCCTGGAGCTGGGGCCCGCAGTCGCAGCGAAGCGAGCCGAAGACGTCGCCGGTCAGGCACTCGGAGTGCACGCGGACCAGGGTGGGCTCGTCGGGGTGGATGTCGCCCATGTAGAGGGCGATGTGGGTCTTGCCGTCGGCCTCGGACTGGAAGGCGGCGGACTTGAAGTGGCCCCAGCGGGTGGGCAGGTCGGCCTCGGCCACCTTTTCCACGGACTTGCCGTCGAACTTCATGCGGTAGGCGATGAGGTCGGCCACGGAGCAGATCTTGAGATTGTGCTTCCCGGCGTAGATTTCCAGGTCGGGCAGGCGGGCCATGGTCCCGTCCTCGTTCATGATCTCGCAGATCACGGCCGCGGGCTTGAACCCGGCCAGGCGGGCGATGTCGCTGCCGCCCTCGGTCTGCCCGGCGCGGACGAGCACGCCGCCGTCCTTGGCGCGCAGGGGAAAGATGTGTCCCGGGGTGACGATGGACTCGGGTCCCGCGTCGTCGGCCACGGCCGCCAGCACGGTGACGGCGCGGTCCTTGGCCGAGATGCCGGTGGTCACGCCGGTGCGCGCCTCGATGGACACGGTGAAGTTGGTGCCGAACCCGGACTCGTTGTGGCGGGTCATGAGCTCCAGGCCGAGCCGGTCGGCCATCTCGTTGCTCATGGGCAGGCAGATCAGGCCCCGTCCGTAGGTGGCCATGAAATTGATGGCCTCGGGCGTGACCTTCTCGGCGGCGCAGACCAGGTCGCCCTCGTTCTCACGGTCCTCGTCGTCCACCATGATGACCATCCGGCCCTGGCGGATCTCCTCAATGGCTTCTTCTATCGTGCACAGTGCCATGATCAGATTCCTTCGTTGTTCGATGATTGAGGCGCGGGCAGGGCCGCGTGGCGGAAATCCGTGCGCAGGCGCGTGATTTTCCGCCGGTCCGGCCGACGCGGACCCAACTAGTATCAGTAATGGGCGGCAGGGGAAAGGAGATTTTTCCCGGCAAAATCCGTTGCAAAGACGGGTGGATATCCGAAACAGGACCGCCGTTCGCCCGTAGCGGGCGGCCATGCGCCGGAATATAAGCACTCCCCGGCCGAAGGCAAGCCGGGCCGGGCCGGAGCTATTCCAGGTCGAGCTGCGCGTCCATCCCCCGGCGGTGCGTCACGACCCGGTTGCGGCCCTCCGCCTTGGCACGGTAGAGGGCGCGGTCCGCGGCCTTGAGCAGGTTGTCCCGGAGCGAGCCCCCCTCGCTGCGGACCGACGCCGCGTCGGCCACCCCGGCGCTGATGGTGACCTTGACGCGCGGGCCCTCCAGCACCGGGTCGTTCACCTCGATCACCGTGCGCAGCTTCTCGGCCGCACGGGCGGCCTCCTCGCAGGACATGGCGGGAATGAGCATGGCGAACTCCTCGCCGCCGTACCTGGCCAGGATGTCCGAGGTGCGGGCGTTGGCGGACAGGAGCCGGGCCACCTCGGTGAGGACCGTGTCGCCCATGGGGTGGCCGAAGGTATCGTTGACGGCCTTGAAGTGGTCGATGTCGAACATGACCAGCGAGAGCGGGGTGCCATACCGCCCGGCGCGGTCCGCCTCCTCCTCGAAGCGCTCGAAAAAGGCCCGGCGGTTGGCCAGCCCGGTCAATTCGTCGGTCACGGCCAGCATGGCGATCTTGGCGTCGGCCGCCGTGAGACGACGCATCAGGCGCAGGACGAACAGCAGGAACACGCCGATGACCCCGGCCGTGGAAAAGGCGACCAGCCCCAGAATGACGGCATGGCTGGTCCCCATCGCCGCCTTGACGTCCGAAATGTCCAGGGTCACGGAGATGCCGCCGCGAATGTCGCCGACCCTGTTCTCACGCTCGGAATGACAATGGAGACAGGCCGGTTCAACGACCAGGGGCGCCATGTACCGGAACAAGGTGGCGTCCCCGCGCGTCTCCTCTCCCCAGGCCTCGGGCGCGCCCAGCTCGAAGGATTTCAGCGCGGCGGTCTCGAATTCGTCCGGCGCGTTGCCGGGGTTGACCGGCCTCAGGCTCGTGATGTGGAAAAGGAAGGCGCCGTCCGCGGCGGCGAGCTCCGACACCTCGCGGGTCATCATGGCCGGATTGCGCAGGGTGAACACGCGCCCGTCCCTGGCGACGACCTCCGGGTCCTTGAGGTAGGGGTTGGACTCGACCCCTTTCTTCTTCTCGACGTACACGCCCCCGTATCCCGCGCTCCACAGCCGGGTGAGGACAATGCTCTGGAAGTGGCTTCTGGCATTGACGAGAATCTGGTCCTTGATGAGATTCCGGTCGCGCATGAAGACGCCGAGATAGAGGCCGGCCACGAAGATGACCACGACCAGACTCACCTGGAGCGTGAAATGCAGCCATATCCTGGGGTGTTCGACAATGCGGGAGGCGGGGCGGCGGCCGACCATGTACTCTACCTCGCAAAAGGGAATTTCGTTGCGGTGGGACAATGAAGGAATAATGATCCTTCCGCAAGCGCGGAATGGCCGAACGCGCCCAAAAAAACGGAGCAGGGACGACAGAAAGGCCCGGCGCCGGAAGCGCCGGGCTTGCGGGCGGGCCGCCCCGCCCGATCAGGCCAGTGTAAGGCTCGCCCCGCCGACCTTGATGGGCGTGCGGGCCGAGAGCCGCGCGCCGCGCTCGGCGGCCAGGCGGTCCAGCAGGGTCTGCTGCCGTCGGGACAGGGCGTTGTTGTCCAGGCTGCGGCCGCTGTCGTAGACGCCCACGACCTCCTCGATGACCGTGACGCTCTGGGCGCGGCGGTACCATTTGAGGATGTTCAGGTAGTCGGCCTCGTACCGCCCCGCGAACCCCCAGCCGCCGCACCGTTCCACCACCAGCCGGCGCGACACGCACAGGCACAGGGGGTCGATGTTCCCCGGCCGGACCAGCGAGCCCGAGTCCTGCACCGGCAGGTAGGGTTTGTCGAAGGCGAGCTGGGTGTCGATCCGCCCCACGATCATCTCCGCGTCGAAGTGGCGGAGGTAGAGATGGAGGGCCACCGGCTTGAGCGTGTTGTCGTCGTCCAGGAACAGGACCTTGTCCCCGGCGGCCACCTTGAGCAGGGTGTTGCGGATGCCGTTGCCCCAGTCGTTGTCCTCGGGCAGGTTGAAGGCGAGCACGGGATGGGCGCAGGCCGGGGCCCGCCCCTTCACCCCGTCGAATCCTATGAGTATTTCCACCTGATCCCTATCCAGCCCGGCGAAATCGGCCGCGCGCTGCACCGACGTGACCGCCTGATTGAGCGCCTTGGGCCGCCGGCCGGCGGAAGGGATGATTACCGAAAAAAGCCTATCGCCGTCCCTGGCCATACACTTTGCTCCCTCCCCGCATCCATGCGGGTCCTGATGGGGTCTCCCAACCCCGAATTTCGTCTCCCGACGCGTCGCGCAGGGCGAGGCGCGTCATGCATCGTATCGGCCGGGCGGCGGCAGGGCTTTACCCCCTGTGGACCTTTTTCCCGATTCCACGTACTATCCGCGCCATGAAGACACCCGCGACCCCGATGTCCCCGGCCCGCGCCGCCGCGCGGGCGATCCTCCCTCTGCTCGTCCTGCTCCTGCTGTGGGGCTGCGGCTATTCCTTCGGCGAGTCCGGCCAGTCCGTGCTCCCGGAGCGCTACCGGACCCTGGCCATCGCCGGGATCGAGAACCCGACCACCATGTCCTGGCTGGAGCCGAGGCTGCGCAAGCTGCTGCGCGACGAACTGACCCGGCGCGGCGTCGTGACCTGGGTGGACGAGCAGAAGGACGCCGACGCCCTGCTCTCCCTGCGGATCATCCGCTACAACCGGCCCACCTCGGTCACCGGCTCCAGCGACGAGACCCTCCAGTCCACGGCCAACTTCGACTTCGAGGCGACCGTCAAGTCCGCCCTGGACGGCTCCGTGGTATGGAGCTCGGGCCGCATCGACCAGAGCTGGCCCTTCTTCTCCGGCCAGGAGAGCGAGGCGGACATGGAGGTCACCATGCTCGGCATCCGCCGCCTGGCCGACCGCATGGCCCAGAACTACTAGCCGCCTCCGCCATGAGCCGACCCAAGTACATTTTCCTGGCCTGCCCGGACCCGCAGCTTCTCAAGGCTCGGATGGGCGAGCTGCTCGACGGCTCGGGCCAGACCGGGTGGGAGACCCGAACCTTTTGGGGCGACGACGAGGAGCCCCTGCCCCCGGCCTTCTGGACCGAGCTGACCATCAAGTCGCTCTTCCCGCAGCCCAAGGCCCTGGTGGTCCGCCGCGCCCACTCCCTCAAGGCCGAGCACTGGGACAAGCTCGACGGCGCGCTCCGGGCCGTGTCCCCGGACGTCTTTCCCATGTTCTGCCTGGAGGGCGAATGGAAGGGCAAGGGCGCGCCCATCCCGGCCCCCCTGGCCCGGCGCGGGGTCTTCAAGACCGCCGGGGACAACGGCTGGGTATGGGAGTCCGCCGGGCTGACCCGGCAGTCGCTCCCGCAGTTCGTGGCCCGGTGGGCGGCCCGCCACAAGCTCACCTTCGAGCCCGGCGCGGACAAGGCCCTGGCCATGGTCCTGCCCACGGACGGCGCGGCCGCCCGGCTGGAGCTGGACAAGATCGAGCTGGCCGCAGGGGACGGGCGCGTGGTCCGGCGCGAGCACGCCTCCCTGGTCCCGGAGTCCGGCGAGCTGGCCTTCTTCGACCTCATGGACGCCCTGGGGCGGCCGGGGGCCGAGGGCGCGGTCTGGCGACGCATCCTGAGCGACCACGCCAAGTCGGCCAAGGACCAGATGCTCTTCAACCTGATCGGATTTCTGGCGGGCCAGGCGCGGATGCTCTGGCAGATCGCCCACAACGAGAAGGCGGGCGGCTCGCCCTTCGCCGTGCGCAAGAACACGCCGCTGGCCCAGCGCCTCGGCCCGCGCGGAGTGGCCCGGCTCATCGACCTGGCCATGGGCGCGGAGCTGGCCATCAAGACCGGCGAGCGCAAGTACGACGAAGTCCTGGACAGCCTGACGGCGGACCTCGTGGAGCTCTTCCGCCCCGCCCGGGCCGGACGCTGACCAAAGAGGCCGCCATGCCCGACGCCAAGCCGGAAAAACCCCACTATCTCGGCCACCGCCAGCGCCTGCGCGAAAAGCTGCTGCGCGACGGCCGCGCCCTGGCCGACTACGAAATCCTGGAGCTGGTCCTGGCCTCGGTCCTGCCTCGCCGGGACACCAAGCCCATGGCCAAAGAGCTCATCGCCCGCTTCGGCTCCCTCAAGGAGGTGGTCATGGCCCGGCCCGACCGGCTGGCCGACGTCAAGGGCGCAGGCGAAGCGGCCAGGGCCCACTGGGCGCTCCTCCAGGAGCTCTTCGCCCGGCTGGGCGAGGACACCGCCCGGCGGGGCGAGCCGCTCTCGGACCCGACCCGGGTAGCCAAGGCGGCCATGGCCCGCCTGGGCGGCAAGGGCACCGAGGAGTTCTGGGCCGCCTTCGTGGACACCAAGAACCGGCTCATCGCCTGGGAGCAGGTCAGCAAGGGCACCGTCAACGCCACTCCGGTCTTCCCGCGCGAGATCGTGGCCACAGCCCTCCGCCTGGAGGCCGCGGGCGTCATCCTGGCCCACAACCACCCCGGCGGCGACCCCACCCCTTCCATGGAGGACGTCCTGCTCACCGAAAAGATCCGCGAGTCGGCCGAGGGGCTGGACATCCGCATCCTGGACCACATCGTGGTCACGGACCGCGACTATTACAGCTTCAACGAAAACGGGAGGCTGTGATGACCGAGCTGCGGGCGGTGGTGCACGGCATGGTCCAGGGCGTCTGGTTCCGGGGCTGGACGTGTGACGCCGCCCGCGAGCTGGGCCTCTCCGGCTGGGTGCGCAACCGGCGCGACGGCGCGGTGGAGCTCGCCGCGCGCGGCGGCCGCGAGGCCCTGGAACGGTTCCTGGCCCGGCTCCACGAAGGCCCGCCCCTGGCCAGGGTCTCCCGCGTGGACGCGCAGTGGGCCGAGGTGGACGAAGCCCCCGGCTCCGGCCGGTTCCTGGTCCGCCACTGAACCCGGCCGGCTTCCCGCGCCGCACGCCCTTCCTTCTCCCCTTTCCGCCGCTCGCCTTCCGGCCGGCCAGGTCTGCGCGCCCGCCTTTTTGCGCCCCGGCGCAGCCCCGCAAAAACGCCCCCCCTTTACATTAATAATACCCTTGCCAAGGCGAATTGACGACATATATGGGGTAAGACACGCGAAATACACCTCAATCAAAGGACGAATCCCTTGAGCAGGAAAAAAAATAAATCCCCCATCCGCCCGATCCGCATCCAGCGCAAGCCGCCGGAGCCGGAACCGAAGAAGCCCGAACCGGCGGAGGAGGCCCCCAAGGCGGGCGAGGACCTGCCCGACATCATCGAGGCCCTGACCGGCACCGCCGGAGCGGCCGGCCTGTTCGGCGACGGCGAGGGCATGTCCGGCCCCGCGCCCTCGGACATCCCCCAGGTGCTGCCCGTCCTCGCCGTGCGCGACATCGTGGTCTTCAACTACATGATCCTGCCGCTCTTCGTCGGGCGCGAGAAATCCGTCCAGGCCGTGGACGCCGCCCTGTCAGGCGACCGCTACATCCTCATCCTGACCCAGAAGGACGAGGCCGTGGAGGACCCGAGCCCGGACGACCTCTACCAGACCGGCACCGTGGGCATGATCATGCGCATGCTCAAGATGCCCGACGGCCGCCTCAAGGTCCTGGTTCAGGGCCTGGCCCGCGCGCGCGTCAAGAAATTCACCTCCAGCGATCCCTACCACATCGCCGAGCTGGAGCCGATCATGGAGCCCGAGGTCGGCCGCCTGACCAACGAGCAGGAGGCCCTCATCCGCTCCTCGCGCGAGCAGTCGGAGCGCATCCTCACCCTGCGCGGCATCTCCAGCCAGGACATCATGAGCGTGCTCAACAACGTGAGCGAGCCCGGCCGCCTGGCCGACCTCATCGCCTCCAACCTGCGCATGAAGGTCGGCGCGGCCCAGAAGATCCTGGAGTGCCACGACCCCATCGAGCGGCTGGAGATGGTCAACAAGCAGTTGCTGCGCGAGGTCGAGGTGGCCTCCATGCAGCACAAGATCCAGACCATGGCCAAAGAGGGCATGGACAAGGCCCAGCGCGACTTCTACCTGCGCGAGCAGCTCAAGGCCATCAAGCGCGAACTGGGCGACGAGGGCGACGAGAGCGAGGAGCTGGAAGAGCTCCGCGCCGGCCTGCTCAAGGCCGGCCTGCCCAAGGACGTGCTCAAGGAAGCCGTCAAGCAGCTCAAGCGGCTGGAGACCATGCACGCCGAATCCAGCGAGGCCACGGTCATCCGCACCTACCTCGACTGGATGATCGAACTGCCGTGGAAGAAGCTCTCCCGCGACCGGCTCGACATCAAAAAGGCCGAGAAAATCCTCAACGACGACCACTACGACCTGGAAAAGGTCAAGGAGCGCATCCTCGAATACTTAAGCGTGCGCAAGCTCAACGCGAAGATGAAGGGCCCCATCCTCTGCTTCGTGGGCCCGCCCGGCGTGGGCAAGACCTCGCTCGGCCGCTCCATAGCCCGCTCCCTGGGCCGCAAGTTCCACCGCATGTCGCTCGGCGGCATGCGCGACGAGGCCGAGATCCGGGGCCACCGCCGCACCTACATCGGGGCCATGCCCGGCCGCATCATCCAGGCCATCAAACAGTGCGGCACGCGCAACCCGGTCATCATGCTCGACGAGATCGACAAGCTCGGCAGCGACTTCCGTGGCGACCCGTCGTCGGCCCTCCTGGAGGTCCTGGACCCGGAGCAGAACTTCTCCTTCACCGACCACTACCTGAACGTGCCCTTCGACCTGTCCAAGGTCATGTTCATCTGCACCTCCAACATGCTCGACTCCATCCCCGGCCCGCTCCTGGACCGCATGGAGGTCATCCGCATCCCCGGCTACACCGAGCAGGAAAAAACCGTCATCACCCGGCGCTACATCATCCCCCGCCAGGTGGAGGAAAACGGCCTGGCCGAGGGCGAGTTCCAGATCACCGACAAGCTGGTCAACAAGGTCGTGCGCGAATACACGCGCGAGGCCGGACTCCGCAACGTGGAGCGCGAGATCGGCACTCTGTGCCGCAAGATGGCGCGCCGCAAGGCCGAAGGCGAAAAGGGCCCGTTCAAGATCACGACCCAGAACCTCTACACCCTCCTCGGCCCGCCCCGGTTCCTGGACGACGAGAAGGAGCCGACCCTGCCGCCCGGCGTGGCGGTGGGCCTGGCCTGGACGCCCGTGGGCGGGGAAATCCTGCACATCGAGGTGACCACCATGCCCGGCAAGGGCAAGCTGATCCTGACCGGCAAGCTCGGCGACGTCATGAAGGAATCGGCCCAGGCCGCCCTGTCCATCGCCCGCGCCAGGGCCGACGCCTACGGCATCGACCCCGACTTCGCCGACAAGATGGACATCCACGTCCACGTCCCGGCCGGGGCCACGCCCAAGGACGGCCCCTCGGCGGGCGTCACCCTGGTCACCGCGCTCATCTCCGCCCTGACCGACACGCCCATCCACCCGGACCTGGCCATGACCGGCGAAATCAGCCTGCGCGGCCGCGTCCTGCCCGTGGGCGGCATCAAGGAAAAAATCCTCGCCGCCGTCTCGCGCGGCATGAAAAAGGTGCTCATCCCGGCCCAGAACAAAAAGGACCTGGCCGAGATTCCCGAGGAGCTGCGCAAGCGCATCACCATCAAGACCATCGAAAAGGTGGACGAGGTCTGGCCCCTGGCCCGACTCAAGCAACCCGCCGCCAAGTAGACCGAAAGGCCCCCGACAAAACGCCGGGGGCCTTTTCTTCGGGCTGGGGCCGAGAGGGATGAAGCAGGGAACGAGCAGGCGCCCTGCCGACGGCTGCGCACCAACGCATCGGAGCGCGTCCTCCCGCAACCTCCGGATAATCACGGACGCGTTGTCCGGGCCACCCTTTTGGGTTTGCCATGACCGACAAGTTGATTTATCAATCGCTTTCCCGATACCCCGTTACTATACACGCTGGCTGGCTTCCTATGAACACGGCTGAACTCAACTTCCTGCAAAGGCTGTCCTCCGCATTCCTGTTTCGCCCCGAGGCGTTGGACGCCTACCTCGACTCCCTCCCGGTGGACAAGGCCTGGCTACCGGTGCTGCGACGCCTGCTGACCCGGAAACATGCGTACTTCCAGCGAGCCCGCGGCATGGACTGCTCCGTCATGAGCCTCGGCATGCACTGTCTTCCGGCCACCGTCGCCACGCGGTGGGGCCTCAAGCCCAACCTGGCCCTGGGGGAAGAACGCATGCCGTTCGATCTTGCGGTGCACCCCCACGAAGCCGTGGCGGACCTGCTGAGAAACGACTTCGCGGGCTACGAGGCCGACGGTTTTCTCCCTCAGTCGAACCGCTGCGTCTTCATCAACAAGCGCCAAGGCATCCAGTTCAACCACGACACCATGAAGGCCGAAGACCTCGCCCTGCCGGAACAGCGGGCGGCGCACCTGGACGCCTTCCGCGAGACCCTGCGGACAAGGGTCGAGACGTTGCGGGCCCGGCTGGCCGGGGGCAACTGCCTTGCCGTGCACTGCATCAGCAACTTCATTCGCAAGCAGTTGGGCCACGACGGCTTCCGGGAGCATATCGCGGGCATCAAGGACTATCTTGAGCGGCATTCCGAAACCAACAGGCTCATGGTCGTCGTCCTGAAGACCCGGCAGGACGCGCTGGCCTGGCCGGAGGAGAAGGTCTCCGTGCTGGACTGCGCCGACCCGTCCCCGGAATACGACTGGAGCGAGCCGCAGGATTACCTGACGGACGCGGGCTTCCTGTTCGAGCACAGGATCGCCTCGGCCATCCTGGAGCGGCTGGAATCCGAGTTTCCCAAGCTCTCCCGGCCCAGATATGACGACTCCATCTACGATCTGCACGCCACTTCAAAATCGCTGCAAGGGGCACTCAAGCTGCTCCAGGCCGCCCGGAACGATTCGCCCGCGCCCGCCGTTCCCAACCCCTGACGCACCTTCGAAGGCCCTCCCGGCCTCGGATGTCACCTGGACGGGTGGCGTAAACTGCGCCTCGCAACGATGCGCCGCCCCGGCGGATGAGGCCCTCCCCGCGGCGGGATCAGTCGAGCATGTGGAAGACGGGCTTGAGGCGTTCGAGTTTTTTGGCGATGCCGGCGTCCTGGCGGCGGCGTCCGCGCTTGCCGCGCCAGGTGACGTCGGCGACCAGGTCGAAGGCGGTCTTGCGGTTGACGAGCCGGTGCGCACGGTCATAGCAGAGGGCGATGTCCTCGCCCCGGACGTCGTCGGCTTCGTCCCAGCGGAAGAAGAGGACGCCGTCGCACCGGCCCTGGAAGACGCCGAGCAGGTCGCCGTGGCCCGCGCCCTCGGCCATGCGCTCGGGGGAGAGGGTGCGGCTTTCGGCCTCGACCACGTCCACGTCCAGGGGCAGGCCGCCGTGAAATATTTCCAGGCCGAAGATGCCGCCCTGCATGAGAATGCCGTCGGCCCGGTAGTCCACGGACAGTTCCTGGCCGAGGGTATGGCTCACCTCGCTCATGAGGTTGGACCGGCCGGCGCCCAGGGCGATGTCGGTGACGATGGCGTTCCAGCCGCGCGTGCCGTAGGTCCGGATGCCGGTCTTGGCCAGGGCGCGGGTGATCCGGATGGCGGCCACCCGGTAGAAGGTGCCGAAAAGCGTTATCTCAAGCCGCTTGCCCACCGCCAACTCCTCACAAGCCCAGGGAAAGGTCGATGTCCCCGCCCGGTGTTTCCGCCGCCTCGGCCAGGCTGCGGCGGTCCTTGTCGTCCGCGCCCAGCAGTTCGGCCGCCCTGGCCGCCGTTTCCGCCGGGACCGAGGGCTTGTCGTACCGGGGCAGCAGGTCCGGCTTTTCGGCCAGGGCCACGGCCAGTTGGCAGAGCACCCGCGCGTGCTCGTGGCCCCGGTCGACGCCCAGGGCGCGCCCGGCGAATTCAACGCACGGTTTCCACTCGCCATTTTCATAATAGGCGCGCGCGAGGTTGTAGTAAAGGTTTTCGTCCTCGCCGTTAAGGTCGCCGTTGATCTCCAGGGCGCGGGAGTAATATTGCACCGCCTCGTCGAAGAGGCGTTTCTTGCGCAGGCTGATGCCGAACTCGTTGAAGAGGTGCTTGTGGCGGTTCTCGAAGGCGGCGTCCATGCCCACCAGTTCATCGAAGATCACGCGGGACTTGCCCACGTCGTCGCGTTCCAGGTAGACCAGGCCGAGGCCGAAGGTGGCGCGCACGTTGCGCTCGTCCACGTCCAGGGCGCGGGTGTACTCCATCTCGGCCGAGAGGGGCTCGTGGCGTTCGCGATGGCCGTCGGCGGTGTCCAGGGTCTTGTCCAGGGCGGCGACGGCCGGCTTGACGCGCGAGTTGTAGATGTCCACCTCGGGGGCGTACTCGGCCAGAAGGGTCTCGCGGTCCACCACGGACTCCTCGCCCACGGGCACGAACTGGGTGTTGAGCTTGCGCACGCCGAAGGTGTCGTCGCCTCGGTGCTCAACCAGCCAGAGATGGCGCGTCTCCTGCTTGCGCGCGGTGGAGCCGCTGCCCACCTTGATGGTCCGGACGGTGGAGAAGGCGCACTTGAGGAAGTCCGGTCCGAACTCCGGAACATCCGCCGCCCTGCGCTTGTCAGCGTTGCCGTGTATCCGTATTTCCGCCATAAGTGATGAAGGTCCCTTTGCCGTGCGGGCGTGGCTCCGTCCCCCTCCCCCGACGGACGCGCCGAACGCTCGCGCTCCGGTCCGGCTACCATAGACGGGCCGCGTCCGGGAGTCTGTTATAATACAAACCCTGGACAATCCGGTGACAGGTCTTACCTTCCCTCCTGTCCGGGACCGGGCGTTGCCAGCCGGTCCCTTTTCCGCTATGCATTCCCTCTGCCCGCGCGGCGGGCGAACGGATCAAGCCATTGGAGCGAATCATGCCCATTTTCGAATACAAATGCGACGACTGCGGCCACGAATTCGAGGAACTCGTCTTTGATCGCGACGCCTGCCCCCCCTGCCCGAAATGCGGGTCCGAAAAGACCGGCAAACTCATCAGCGCCTGCCGCTGCCGCGTGGGGGCCGGGGGGTCCGCGCCCTCGGAGGGCGCTTCGGACAGCGGCGCGTCGTCCTCCTCCTTCTCCGCCTCCAGCCCCTGCTCGGGCTGCTCCGGCGGCAACTGCTCCAGCTGCGGCCACTAGTCCGCCACAGGTTTCCCATGAAAGAACTCGTCATCGCCACCCGGGGCAGCGCCCTGGCACTCTGGCAAGCCAATCACATCAAGGATCTTCTGGAGGCCGAGCATCCCGGCCTGACGGTCGAGCTGCTCAAGATAAAGACCAAGGGCGACAAGATTCTGGACGTCCCTCTCGCAAAAGTCGGCGGCAAAGGGCTTTTTGTCAAGGAAATCGAAGAGGCGCTGCTGGATGGCCGCGCCCATCTGGCCGTCCACTCCATGAAGGACGTGCCCACCGAACTGCCGGAAGGGCTGGAGGTCGGCATCATCCCCGAGCGCGAGGCGGCCACCGACTCCCTGCTCTCCGTCAACTACGACGGCCTGGACGAACTGCCCAAGGGGGCCCTGGTGGGCACCTCCAGCCTGCGCCGCCAGTCCCAGTTGGCCGCCCTGCGGCCGGACCTGGAGATCCGGTCCCTGCGCGGCAACCTGGACACCCGCGTGCGAAAGCTCCTGGACGGCGAATTCGACGCCATCGTCGTGGCCACGGCCGGGCTCAACAGGCTGGGGCTGTCCGCCCCGACGCAGGAGATTCTGGGCCCGCCCGATTTCCTGCCCGCGGTGGCCCAGGGCGCGCTCGGCATCGAGTTCGCCACGCGAGACACCGAGGTCGCGGCCCTGCTCCAATTCCTGGACCACGCGCCCACCAAGATTCAGGTCCTGGCCGAACGCGGCTTCCTGACCGGCCTGGACGGCGGCTGCCAGGTGCCCATCGCGGCATGGTCCCGCCTGGAAGGCGACCGGGTGCGTCTGACCGGCTTCGTGGCCGACGTGGACGGCTCCCGGCCCATCCGCATGGAGGCCGAGGGACCTGCGGACCAAGCCTGGGAAGTGGGAACGGAACTGGCCGGGAAGGTCCTGGCTGCGGGCGGCAAGGCGATCCTGGACGAGGTCTACGCCCGCGAATCCCGCTGATGGACAAGGACGCGACCACGCGGCTCCGGGCCATCCCCGGCGTGGGCCCCAGCCTGGCGGCCGACCTCGTCTCCCTGGGATACGGCTCGGTGGCGGAGCTCCGGGGCGAGGACCCGGAGGCCATGTACGCCCGGCTCATGGAGCAGGTCGGCACCCACGTGGACCGTTGCGTGCTCTATGTCTTCCGCTGCGCCGTCTATTTTGCCGAAACCGACCGGCCCGACCCGGAGAAACTGAAATGGTGGTCCTGGAAAGGATAAGGGAAATCAGGGTAGTGGGGACCTCTCCCCGCTGGCCTCTTCCCCGCTCCATAAAGTTTTCTAAAGAACCTCCGATAAGAGCGACAGGTTACACGGTAAACGCTCCATGGAAGGAGGTACGCATCATGGAAGTCACCAGTTTCGACGTGCACGGCTCTAACGTCGCCGACCAGATGAAGGCCATGCGCAAGGTTCGTTTGCAGAGGCAGGTATTGGAAAACCCGGAGATGGCCCGCGATCTCGTCAAGATCCAGGCCAGCGGCACCTACAACGCCAAGGGCGACATCGTCCAATCCGTGGGGAGTCTGGGTGCGGCATAGCAATACGGCCGGGATAAACGGCACGACAACGCAATAGGCCGGGCGAAACGCATTCGCCCGGCCTATTCATTTTGCCGCGCCAAGCGCGGCCCGAAGTATCCCCTAGCCCTCGGAGACGCCCGCCGAGGCGAAGGTCGCCATCTTGTTGTACATGTCCGCCGCGCTACGCACAAGGTACATGGCGCAGGCCGCGCCCGTGCCTTCGCCCAGGCGGAACCCGAGGTCCAGCAGGGGGGTGAGCCCCAGGGCGGCCACGGCCTTCTTGTGGCCCTGCTCGGCCGAGGCGTGGCTCAGGACGCAGTAGTCCGCCACCGCCGGGCAGATCTTCCAGGCCGCCGTATAGGCCGCCGTGGAGATGAAGCCGTCCACGCTGACCAGTTGGCGGTTCCTGGCCCCGCCCAGGATCAGCCCGGCCAGGGCCGCGATCTCCAGCCCGCCCAGGGCCGCGAGGACCTCCAGCGGGTCGCCGGACTCCACGGCCGCGCGGTTGGCGGCCAGCCCGCGGGCCACGACCTCCGCCTTGGAGGCCACGCCCTTCTTGTCCAGGCCGGTGCCGGGCCCGGTGATCTCTACGGGCTCAAGCCCCAGGTAGGCGCAGTACAGGGCCGTGGAAGGCGTGGTGTTGCCGATGCCCATGTCGCCGGTGCCGAGCACCTTGACCCCGGCCTCGGCCGCGCGGTCGGCCAGGGAGACGCCCAGCAGGAGCGCCTCCAGGCACTGCTCGCGGGTCATGGCCGGACCGACGGCCAGGTTGGCCGTGCCCGGCGCGACCTTGGCCTGGATCAGCAGCGGGTGCTCGTCGAAGGTCCCGCCGCAGGCCCCGGCGTCGACCACGTAGAGCTGGACCCCGGCGGTGCCCGCCAGGACGTTGATGCCCGCGCCGCCGTTCAGAAAATTGAGGATCATCTGTCGGGTGACTTCCTGGGGAAAGAGGCTGACGCCCTCCGCGACCACGCCGTGGTCGCCCGCGATGGTGTAGATGCGCATGGGATCGGCCACGGGCGCGCCCTCCTGGATCAGGTAGAGCTGCAGGGCCAGTTCCTCCAGGCGGCCAAGGCTGCCCCTGGGCTTGGTCAGGTTGTCGATGTGCGCCTGGCCGACCGGGGCCAGGGACCGGTCCACGGGCCGGATGGCGCCGATGGCGGAGCTGAAGCGTTCTTGCATGGTTCCCTCACGTATGGAATGGAAATTGGTTCCGGTGGGATACACCGCCAGGGCCCGGCTGTAAACCGGCGTTGACGGCACTTGAACGCCCGGGCCGTCCATGCTAGTGAAAACGGACGATTTTTCCCATTCCACGAAGGGCGCATGACCAGGGAACGCTGCATTCTCCACGCCAACTGCCAGGGCGAACCGCTCCTTGAGCGCCTGAACCGCTGCCCGGAGTTCGCGGCCCGTTTCGAGACCCGCCTCTACACCAACTACGTGCGCGAGCCCATCCCGGACGGGGAACTGGCGGCCTGCTCCCTGTTTCTCTACCAGCACCTGGAGCCGCGCTGGGGCGACCTTGCCTCGGAGACCCTGCTCGGCAAGCTGCCCAAGTCGGCCGCGTCCCTGTGCATTCCCAACATGTTCTTCAAGGGCTACTGGCCCCTCTGGGACGGCCGCAAGGGGTTCGACTACCGCTGCCTCCTGCTGGACGAGATCGTGGACCTGGGGCTGCCGCCCGAGGAGACCGTGCTCCTCTTCCTGCGCCAGGACGTGGCCGCGAAGTTCGACCTGCTCGGCCTGGCGGCGCGGTCCATCGAGACCGAACGGCAGCGCGAGGCGCGCACCCCGGTCAAGTACGTGGACCTCCTGCTCTCCCGCTATCGCGAGGAGCGGCTGTTCAACACGGTCAACCATCCCGGCCGACTGCTCATGGACCACGCGGCCGCCGGTGTCCTGCGCGAGCTCGGTTTTGAACCGCCGGACCCGGCCGCGCCCGACGCGCCTGGCGACCCCTTCCCGGAGTTCGAGCAGCCCCTCGACCCCCGCGTCGCCGCCTTCTTCGGCTGGGACTTCGCCGGGCCGGACGCGCAATACAACGTCTACGGCCGCAAGATGAGCTTCGCCCGCTACGCGGCCAACTACGTCGTGGCGCGCAAGGCCGGCATCACCGACTTCATCGGGTTCCTCCAGGGGGACTACGTCTCCATCTGACCCCCCGCCCTTCAGGTTTTCCGCGCTCCCGCCGATAGGACGGACGGAAACCACCATGGAGGGTCGGTCATGTACACGGAACTGTACGACATGCCGCTCGGCCTGCCGGATTGCGAATGGCCCGGCGCGGCGGCGTATGCGCCCCCGGACGGGCAGGCGGCGTCGGCCTTCGGCCCGGACGGACGCGAGACGTCGGCCCGGGGGACGGGCTGCGGGATGCGCCTCTTCGGCGACCGGACGGAATTCTCCGAGGCGGCCGTGGCCGCGTTCAAGGAAGCGGCCATCGAGCCCATCAAGAACGGCACCTTCTCCCTGGACGGGCTGGAGCGGCGCATCAACGTGGTGCGAACCGAAATCTGCCAGGTCTGGAACTCGGCCCTGCCCGACGAGGAGAAATACCGCCAGGTCTCGGCCAAAGAGAATGAGATCGCCCTGCTCCAGGCGGGCCAGTTCGCCTTCGCCAAGGCGGGCTTTCCGCTGTCGGTCTAGGCTTCGGCCTCCAGCACGGCCACGATCCCGTCGATGAGCGCCTCTCGCCCGGTCTCGTCCGAGGCCTGGACCTCGAATTCGACATCCGCGATCCTGGCGTCCGTGGCCTTCCACTTCATCCGGCGCAGGACGGCGGCGACGATCTCCAGGACCTCGTACCCCTCGGTCCGGTTGACCCGCGCCGCATCCAGCGCCTTTTTCTTGGGATCATCCCCTCCCACCGCCCGCCAGGCATAGGAGTACAAACTTTTCCGACGCAGAAACGTCTCAATGGCTTTTCTCATCCCGCCCTCCGCTTTCTGCACCATATGCTATATATATTTGCATATCAACAATCGAACATTCCATGTGTCCGCCTCCATGCGGGCCGCTCCGGCGCATTCCGGATTCAGGGCCTGCGCACCATGCAGGGGCGGAACCCGGGAAGCGGGGCCACCTTCCCGGAGGCGAAGACCGCCACGCAATTGCGGCAATCGAAGTTGCGGCAGCCCGGCCGGTGGAAGACGCGGGATTGCCGGCTGCCGCGACAGACCGGGGTTGCCGCCCCCGCCGGACGCGAGGCGTAAAGGCGAGGCAACGCCACCGAGGCAAGGTTCCCAGGTCCGGGGAAAAAGATGCGGCATGAACGCCGAAACGCCATCGCCTCCGACGGATTCAAGACTCTTGTCCCAACGCCTCCACCAATTCATCAATAAGCTCTTGGCGGTTCCTGGTTTCTGACGCGTGAATATGAAATTCAACATCAAAAATGTTCGCAATCGTAGCGTCCAGGCCAAGCGCCTCCAAGACAGCCACGATAACACCCACGACTTCATAGCCTTCGCCTCTGTTGATCTCTTTTGCATCGCGTTTACGCTTGGAAGGGTCATCCCCGCCTGCGGCTTTCCATGAATACTCATGAAAACTAATTTCCTGCAGATACTCTTTGACTTCCTTTTTCATTGCGCCCTCGTTTCGGCTCAGCAGGTGAATTGCACAGGACAGCATATTTAATAATACATAAATATGCAATGCATGATTCACCGCCCCCGCGCGAGGGCCTCGGCTCCGGGAAGTGGTCGAGCGCAAGGCGCAAGCGAAGAGCGGGACCGAAGCGTATCCC
>NZ_JAQUWN010000017.1:0-31500 GCF_028692895.1 Pseudodesulfovibrio sp. | reverse complement strand
CACCGCCCCCGCGCGAGGGCCTCGGCTCCGGGAAGTGGTCGAGCGCAAGGCGCAAGCGAAGAGCGGGACCGAAGCGTATCCCGATACGCGAGGGTCCGCTCTTCGCGCGGCGACACAGCGATCGGCCTGCGCGCACGACATCCCTTTTCCCCCGCACCGCCCCCGCGCGAGGGCCTCGGCTCCGAGAAGTGGTCGAGCGCAAGGCGCAAGCGAAGAGCGGGACCGAAGCGTATCCCGATACGCGAGGGTCCGCTCTTCGCGCGGCAACGCAGCGATCGGCCGCTTATCGGAGCCGAGGCGGGCCCAATACGATCATTTCGGCGATGGTGTGGTCCACTTTGGGGAGCTGGCGCAGGTTCGCGCCCACGAACTGCATTTCCAGGGTGACCAGGTCGCGATAGAGGGGGGTGCGGTCGACCATGGGGACGGGGCGGCCTTCGGCCTCCAGGCCGGCGGTCAGCTCCTGGCAGCGGTGGCAGCCGGGGAAGCGCACGCCGCTGCCGTCCGGCTTGGTCAGGGCGTTGGGCACGCCGTGCATGCGGCAGATCATCAGCCGGTGGCCGTAGAGGCCGCAGACGCCCTGCCGTTCGTCGACGTTGAGGGGGCACATGAGGTGCGGCCGCTCGCCGCGCGCCTGGGCGGCCATGGCGTCGTCCACGTAGGCGCGCGCCTTGTCGCGGATCGTCTCCAGCCGGTCGGGCGGAAGCTGGTTCAGGCCCTCCCAGAGGTAGGCCCACTCCACGTAGGTGTGGTGCTGGAAAAAGGAGAGGCAGCAGTTGTCGTCGCAGCCGTCGCAGGTCAGGCCGATGGCCGAGGCGGCCGAGGCGTATTGGTCGACCATCCGGTCGTAGATGGCGGCCAGCTTGCGGAAGGCCGCATTGGGGGTCAGTTTTTTCATGGCAGGTCGATCTGTTCGAGGATCTGGTCCACACACCGCTCGGGCGCGTCCCGATCGGTGCGGACCACGATGTCGGCGGCGGCCCGGTAGAGGGGCTGGCGCTCGGCGTAAAGGTCGCGCATGGTCTTGCCGGGCCCGAGCGCAAGGGCGCGTCCCTCGGCTCCGCCCACGCGGTCGAGGAAGGTGGCCTCGTCCACGTCCAGCAGCACCACCGGGCCCAGGCTCTTGAGCCGCGCCACGGCCTCGGCGGCGTAGATGACGCTGCCGCCGGTGGAGATGACGGTGCGGGTCAGGCTCAGCTCGCCGACCAGGCGGCCTTCGATGCGCAGGAATTCTTCCAGGCCGAAGGTGTCCATGATGGCCTGGAGCGGCATGGCGTAATAGGCTTCGAGGTGGCGGTCGGTGTCGAGCTGGCCCCAGCCCAGCCGGTCGGCCAGCAACTGGCCCAGGGTGGATTTGCCCGCCCCGGCCATGCCGACCAGGGTGATGCACGGTTCTGGCGCCGGGTCCCGCTCGACGGGCGTGAAGGCCACGGCGCCTATCTCCTGACGAGGCATACCTTGTCCTCGCCGTCGCGCTCGACCACCAGCACGTCCACGTGCTCGTCGTCGTGGGTGTCCACCTTCTTGCCCACGTAGTCCGCCTGGATGGGCAGCTCGCGGTGGCCCCGGTCCACCAGGACCAGGAGCTCGACGCGCCGGGGGCGGCCGTAGTCGAGGATGGCCTCCAGGGCCGCGCGGATGGTCCGGCCGGAGTAGAGCACGTCGTCCACCAGGACGATGGACGCGCCCTCGATCTCGAAGCCGATCTCCGAACAGTTGATGGTCGGGGCGAGTTCGAGATTGGTGGTCCAGTCGTCGCGGTAGAGGTTGATGTCGAGCTTGCCCAGGGGGACCTTGCGGCCCAGGCGCGCGTCCAGCAGCTTTTTGAGCCGCTCAGCCAGGTCCGCGCCGCGCCGCTGGACGCCGAGGATGGCCAGGGACGCGTCGTCCCCCCGCCGCTCGACGATCTCCACGGCCAGCCGTTCCAGGGTCCGGCTCATTTCCCTGCCGTTCAGGATGGTGCCGCATTCTTTCATAGGAAAAACCTCGTGGTGCTTAAACCTTGCGCAGACAGACAAATTAGCCCAATCGGCACGGGGCGGTCAACTCGCGCGAACCCATTTGCGGACTTTGGATTTGACAAACCCCCCGAGAGTACCTACCTGTTCATTTCCCGACCATTCACAGGAGGATCTCGATGATTGAATTGACCGAAAGCGCCCAGAAGCAGCTCGAAGGCTACTTCCAGGACAAGGAACCCTCTCCCATCCGCGTCTATCTCGCGGCCGGCGGCTGATCCGGCCCCAGGCTGACCCTGGCTCTGGATGAGCCTAACGACAAGGATGAGACGTTTGAGGCGGGTGGATTCACCTTTTTGATCGACAAGGCGCTCATGGCCCAGACCGGCGATGTCCGGATCGACATGACCTACTACGGGTTCACCGTCGATTCCGCGAATCCGGTGGGAGGTGGCGGCGGCTGCTCCGGCGGCAGTTGCAGCACCGACGGCGGCTGCTCCAGCGGCAGTTGCTCCTGCTGACAGCAGGACGTACCAGGCGAACATGGGCGGCTCCTCCTCCGGAGGACGCCGCCTTTGTTTTTCGCGCAGGCTCGCGGCCAAGGCGTCTTTTCACCGTAGCGGACCCGCCCGGCGCGCGGACGAGGCATCGTCCCCCGGCCGGGCACACCATGCACCTTCACTCAGGAGAAACAGCAATGATCGACCTCACGGAAAGCGCCAAGGCCCAGCTTCAAGACTATTTCAGCGACAAGGCGGCCTCGCCCATCCGGGTCTACCTGGCCGATGGCGGCTGCGCGGGCCCGCGCCTGACCCTGGCCCTGGACGAACCCAACGACAAGGACAAGACCGAGGAGACCGGCGGCTTCACCTTCGCCATCGACACGACCCTTTACGCCCTCACCGGCAAAATCCGCATCGACATGACCCCCTACGGCTTCACCGTGGAATCCGAGAACCCCGTGGGCGGAGGCGGCTGCTCGTGCAGTTGCGGCGACAGCGGCTGCGGCTCCGGGAGCTGCTCCTGCTGATCGGCGAACGGGGGCGGCGGCCCGAAGGACCGCCGCCCGCCGCGCCGGGCGTCATCGCGGCGGCGGGGATATCCGGCCGTGCAGGATGGCGCTCTCCAGCTCGGCAAAGGCCTGGGCCGGGTCCACGCCCGAGAGGATGGACTTGACCGTGTCATTGAAGGCCTCGCCCGCCCCGCGCCCGAACCGGACGTCGTAAAACAGAAAGCTTTCCCGCCGCCCCGCAAGCAGCCGCATGAGGTCCCGGGTCACGGCGGGCAGGACGGAGGCGTCGTCCCCGATCCCCGCCACCACCAGGTTGCCCGTGGCCTCCATCAGCCGCCGTTGCTCGAACGGCTCGGAAAACCACTTGAGCAGCTTGAGCGCGGCATCCCGATGTGCGCTGCCCGCGTTGACGGCCAGGTTGAGGTCCGTCTGCCCCAGCCAGGCGTGCGTCGAACCCGCCCCGCTCTCCGCCAGAGGGAAGGGGGCCACCCCCAGGCCGTCCCGCAGGATGACCGGGCTCTGCAGACAGGCGGGCACGGCCCAACTGCCCATGACCGCCATGGCCGCCCCCCCGTCGCGAAACAGCTCCACCGCGCCCTGGTAACTCAGATCGTTGAACCCGTCGGGAAACGCCCCGGCCTCGGCCAGGCCGCGCAGCAGCGCCCCTGCCCTGGCGAAGGCGGGCCGGCTCCAGTCGCCGTTGTTCCGCTCCAGGGCCCGGTAGGGAGCCATGCCGCCCACCCGCTCGATGAGCAGGGCGGCCAGCAGTCCGCCGTTCCACGGCTCCTGGTTGCCGAAGGCCACTGGCACGTAGCCCGCCCGGCGCAGCGCCGGGATCATGGCCCGCAGCCCGGCCAGGGTCTCGGGCGGGGAGAGGCCGAGCTCGCCCAGGATGCGCTTGTTGTAGAAGAGCGCGGCCACGGCGGTCGTGTTGGGCACGGCGTAGATGCGGCCGTCGATGGTCAGGTCGTCGAAGACGCCGGGGTGGAAGCGGCCGCGCCAGGCCGGGTCGTCGGCCAGGGCGTCGTCCAGGGCCAGGACCGACCCGTTCCGGACGAATCCCTCCAGGAATCCGGCGGGCCAGGTCATGAACACGTCGGGCGCCTCCCCGGACGCCGCGTCGAGGAATATCCGCTCCTTGTACTCCTGCTGGGGCAGGCTCTCCAGCCGGACGCGGATGGACGGGTTGGCCTGGGTGAAGGCATCGCAGATCCGTTGCAGCACGGCGGGCGTGGCCCCGGTGGGCCGGGCGTCCCAGATGCGCACCCGGAGCAGGACGCTCCCCTTCTCCGCCTCGGCCCCGTCCTCCGGGCCGCAGCCGCAGGCGAGCCCCAAGAGGCACAGCATCAACAACAGCCGAACGGGCGTTTGCATCGACTCTCCAAGACGCGAAGGACACGAATCCGCCCTTGTCCCATAGCATCCCTCGCGCAAAGGTGTCCACGGCAAAGGAGTGAGCCGCGCCCGGTCCCGGAAAACAAAAGGGTCGGCACGCCTGGTGCCGACCCATCCGATTAGGACCGCAATCCCGACCTGATGCCGGGTTAATCGAACGTCCTGATGTCGACGAGCCGTGGTTCACCGGGCTTCAGGGAGCCCGGCCGGACCGTCTCGACGACTGGTTTGATTTTCATGACAGCCTGGAATTCGACGGAAAACGCCTGTTCATCCATGACCGTGTCCGTCTCCACTATCACGACAAGGGCGTCCCGTCCACCAGGATTCTCCACTCGCATCCGCCAATCTTTCACTTCCGGGAAGCGGGCGAAAACCCCAGCCGCCTGAGCAGGATAGATGAACTGGCCCTTGACCTTGGCCGTGTCGTCCGCCCGCCCCTTCCAGCCGGTCAGCCGACGGGCCGTTCGCCCGCAGGCGCACGGCGAGGCGTCGATGGACGACAGGTCCCCCGTGGCCAGCCGTACCAGCGGATAGTCCGTGAAAAACGGGGTTACCACCACCTCGCCCAACTCGCCGTCGGGCAACGGCGCACCCGTGGCCGGGTCGCAGATCTCCACATGGCGGTAGTTGGACAGGTGCATGCCCGAGAGCTCCATGCACTCGTAGGCGACGCACCCCACGTCCGCCGTGCCGTACCCCTGGCGCACCGTGATGCCGAACATCCCCTCCACCTCGCGCCGGAGCGACTCCGGCAGCGGCTCGGCCGCCACGTAGGCCTTCTTCAACCGAAAATCCCGCAGCGGGTCGTACCCGGCCGCCACGGCCTTCTCGCCGATGACTTTCAAGTAGCTGGCCATGCCCACAAACGCCGTCACCGGCAGCTTCGCCAGAAACTCGATCTGCTTCTCCGTGTTGCCCGGACCGGCCGGGATCACCGCGCAGCCGATCTCCCGGAGCGGCTCCTCCAGCATCAGCCCGGCCGGGGTCATGTGATAGGAAAAGGTCATCTGGGCCAGGTCGCCCGGCCGGAAACCCGCCGCGAAAAACCCCTCGGCCCAGGCCCAATAGTCCGGCTCCGTCCCCTCGGGATCGAAGATCGGGCCCGGCGACTGGTAGATGCGCGCCAGCCGACCCGGCTCGCGGGACAAAAACCACGCGAGCCCGTGCTCCTCCTGGAGGCCGATGATCTCCCGCTTCCTGAGCGGCGGAATCCTCCCGTAGTCCTCGAACCCCTTGAAGTCGCCGACGCACGCGCCCAGCCGCTTGAGCCGCGCCCGGAACTCGCCCGAACCCGTTGCCGCCGCCTGGAGCACCTCGCGCACGCCCTTCCACTTCCGCTTCATCCGCTTCTCGCGCGGCTCGGTCTCGTACTCGCTGTAATACATGGATCGCCTCCCCTTCACCCGGTCCACATCCCCTCTCCCTTCCTGAACTTTTTTGCTCCGCTTCGCGGAGTGGGGTTTTGGTTCTCTGGTCCGTTTTATGACAAGTCGGGGAAAGGCGCCAGAGGGGGAATACGCTTATCCCTTCTCCCCTTGACGCCCGGCGGCTTTCGGGATTGGACGCGCCGATCCCGGAAGCCGTCACCCGAGCCAGCGCTTGCGGCGTCTGTAATGCTTCACGTCGCGGTAGCTCTTCTTGTCGCCGCCGTGGCCCATGCCCAGGTAGAACTCCTGCACGTCCGGGTTGTTCAGCAGCTCCCTCGCCGTGCCCTCCATGACCACCCGGCCGTTCTCCATGATGTAGCCGCTCGTCGCCACCGAGAGCGCGGCCCGGGCGTTCTGCTCCACCAGGAGCACGGTCACGCCCTCGTCCCGGTTGAAGCGCTGGATGATCTCGAAGATCTCCTCCACCAAAAGCGGGGCCAGGCCCAGCGACGGCTCATCCAGGAGCAACAGGTCCGGCCGGGCCATGATCGCCCGGCCGATGGCGCACATCTGCTGCTCCCCGCCGGAAAGATAGCCCGCCAACTGCCTGCGCCGCTCCCTCAGCCGGGGAAAATACTCGTAGACCCGCTCCATGGACCGCGCCGCCTCGGACCTCGGCCGGGTGAACGCGCCGCAGCGCAGGTTCTCCTCCACGGTCAGGTCCTCGAAGATGCGGCGGCCCTCCATGACCTGGAACACCCCGCGCCGCACGATCCGCTCCGGGATCACGCCCTGGACCGGCTCGCCCTTGTAAAGCACCGACCCGGCCGTGACCTCGCCGTCCTCGGCCTGCAACAGGCCGGACACCGCCTTGAGCGTGGTGGACTTGCCCGCCCCGTTGGCCCCGAGCAACGCCGTGATCTCGCCCTCGGCGCAGGACAGGGACAAGCCCTTCAGCACCAGGACCACGTCGTTGTAGACCACTTCCAGATTCTCGATCTTCAGGATGTCAGTCAAAATGATGCCTCCGGCAGCCAGAGAACCTTTTGAAAAAGGTTCTCTGGACTCTCCAAAACTTTATGGCGACGGCGCTGGGGGGGGGCGTGCGAACCTGCCGGCCCGGCTTGCGCCGTTGTCGGCAAGTGACCGGGAAGTCCGTCGGATTACCGATCACGCACCCCCCACGCCGCCTTGCCTCATTCCCTTACCCTGCAGTCTTCCTGGCGGCGTGAAGCCAAAAAGCTCTGGAAGGGGGGATGGGGGAAACCTCTCTCAAGAGGTTTCCCCCAGTCTTCATTGCGCCCTTACTTGCCCAGCCAGTCGGCGCGGCGTTCGAGGACCTCCTCCTTGACGAAGGTCAGCTTGCCGTCCTGGATGGTGTAGAGAAACACGGCCATGTTGGGCCGGTGGTCTTCCGGGAAGTAAGAGATGAGCGGCGCCAGCCCCATGGGGTCGAAGTCGCGCAGGGTCTCCAGCGCGGCCTTGAGGCTCTCGCCGGCGATGGGGCCCTTGGCGGCGGCCCGCTTCATGCCCTCGGCCATGACCAGGATGGAGACGAAGCCCCGGGTGAAGTGGGTCATCTGCGGCTTGTTTTCCGTCAGTTGCTCGATGACCTTCATGCCGGGCGCGTCCGCGCCGTAGACCGAGGCGGACTGGTTGGAGAAGGAGCCGTCGGCGGCCGGGCCCGCCAGTTGCGGCAGGGTCTCGTCCGTTCCCCAGATGTCGGTGAAGAACACGGTGTTCATGCCGATGTTCTTGGCCGACTTGAGAATGACCGAGGTGGACGGCGTGGTCCCGCCGATCCAGCAGAAGTCCGGGGCCTTTTCCTTGAGGGGAAGCAGCTCGGTGGTGGCGTCTATGGCCTTGAGGGAGACGTTGGCGTCGCCCACGATGTCGTAGCCGAGTTCCTTGGCGTATTCCTTGCCGCCCTCGATGGGGGCCAGGCCGTAGGGATGGTCGGGATAGATGAAGGCCAGGCGCGGGGCGCGGGCCTCCTTCCAGGTGTCGCGGAAATACTTGAGGGCCGCGCGGAGCTGGGTGGTGTAGTCGGCCGCGATGAAGAAGTTGTAGGGGGCCTTCTTCGGGTCGGTCAGGTGGGCCGAATAGGAGGCCGAGAGGTTGGGCACCATGTCCTTGGCCAGGGTGCGGACCAGGGCCTCGGTCACGGCCGAGCCGAAGCCCTGCACGCAGACCACATGGTCAGTGGTGACCATCCGCTTGTAGAGCGAGAGGCCCTGCTGGACGTTGTAGGCGGTGTCCTGGAGGTCGAACTCGATAGCCCGGCCGTCGATGCCGCCGTTCTCGTTGACGTACTTGACCGCGGCCTTGAGGCCGTCGGCATAGGGAACGCCCACCGAGGAGGTGGGGCCGGAGAGGTCGATGAGCCCGCCGACCCGGATGGGGGTGGCGTCTTTTTTTGTTTCGGCCGGTTTCTTGTCCTCGCCTCCGCAGCCGAAGAGCATCAGCCCGGCCAGGACCAGGATGCAGGCGGCGGTTATGATTTTTCCTGCCCTCATGAGAATCTCCATGGGTTTACAGGGTTGGTGCGGCCCGGTCCGGACCGCTCGTCTATGGTTAAGCCCGGCCTGGGCCGGGCCCACAACCGTGGGCCGGTGACCGGCCAAAATCAGTGAGCGAACGGATACAGCTTCCAGTACGCCTTGACGAGACGCCAGCGGTGGGCCAGCCCCTCGGGCTCGAAGATCAGAAACAGGATCAGGACCAGGCCGAAGACGCCCTCGCGCAGGGCGACCACGTGCTGGGCGATGTCCGGAAAAACCGCGCCCAGGCCGTTCGAGACCGCGTTGAGCAGCTCGGGCAGCAGGGTCACGAAGATCGCGCCGAAGACCGAGCCGATGACGCTGCCCAGGCCGCCGATGATTATCATGGCCAAATACGAGATGGACAGTCCGATATTGAACTGCTCGGCCGAAATGTAGCCGGTATAGTGGCCCCACAGCCCGCCCGCGACCCCGGCCAGGAACGAGCTCAGGCCGAAGGCGGCCAGCTTGTAGGCGAAGAGGTTCACGCCCACGATCTCGGCCGAGAGGTGGAAGTCGCGGATGGAGACGAAGGCGCGGCCGTACTTGGTGCGCATCAGATTGGTGACCATGGGCAGCGCGGCTGCGGCGAAGCCCAGGAGCAGGTAGTACTGCCGGAACTCGTCGTCGAAGGCGAAGCCCAAGATGGTCGGCGGGGCGAGCAGCAGGCCGCCCGCCCCGCCGGTCAGCGCGCCGCCGTGCAGGAAGGCGTATTCCAGCACCAGTTGGGCGGCCAGGGTGGCTATGGCCAGATAGATGCCCTTGAGCCGGAGCGACGGCACGCCGAAGACCATGCCCACCAGGGCCGTGACCAGCCCGCCCGCCAGGATGGCCGGGACAAAGGGAACGCCGTGCAGGGTGCACTGCCCGGCCGCGTAGGCCCCCACGCCCAGGAACGCGCCGTGGCCGAGCGATATCTGGCCGCACACGCCGGTGAGCAGGTTGAGCGAGACCGCGCCGATGACCGCGATGAAGATGAGGTTCATGAGCGAGGTCAGATAGGCGTCCAGCGTCAGCGGCGCGGCCGCGAGGGCCAGCAGGAAGAGGCCGACCATGAGTTTCTGGAACCCGGACGGGAAGACCTGGGCCTCGGCCGGATAGGAGGTGAAGAAGAGACCGCACTTGCCCCGCATGGCTAGACCCTCTCTATTTCCCTGGTGCCGAACAGGCCGTAGGGCTTTATCATCAGGATGACCACCAGGATGATGAACGCCGCCACCTCGCGCACGCCGCCCAGCCCGAGGAGCTGGCGGGCCGCGCCGTCGCACACGTTCTCCAGCACGCCGATGATGAGCCCGCCGAGCGCCGCGCCGAGCAGCGAGTCGAGCCCGCCGAGGATGACGGCCGGGAAGACCTTGAGCCCGAGGTGGCCGAGGTGGGCGTTGATGCCGTTGATGTTGCCCAGGATGACCCCGCCCACGGCCGAGACCACGCAGGCGATGCACCAGCTCATGGCGAAGATGTTCTTGATGCCGATGCCCATGGACTGCGCGGCCTGCTGGTCGAAGGCCGTGGCCCGCATGGCCACGCCGGTGCGCGAGTACTTGAAGAAGAGCGAGAAGATCGCGAACAGGGCGGCGGAGAGGACGAAGGCCGCGATGTAGACCGGGGCCACGGGCAGCCCGGCGACGACCACCGGCTCGGTGGGCAGCACCTGGGGGTAGACCTTGATCTGCGTGCCCCAGAAGAGCTGGACCAGGGACTTGAGCACCGAGCTCATGCCCACGGTGACCATGATGACCGAGATATGCTCCTCGCCGATGAGCGGGCGGAGGACCATGCGCTCGATGCCCAGGCCGAGCAGGACCGAGAAGGCCAGCGTGACGAGAAAGGCCCAGAGGAACGGGATGTTGAACTGGACGGTCAGGGCGAAGCAGACGTAGGCCCCGGCCATGACCAGCTCGCCCTGGGCGAAGTTGACCACCTTGGTGGCCTTGTAGATGACCACGAACCCGAGGGCGACCAGGGAGTAGATGCCGCCGACCACCAGGCCGTTGACGATGAGTTGCAGGTAGTATTCCATCTAGCCCTCCATGTCCTCGATGCGGATGTTCCCGCACATCTCGCGGGTGCGGCCGTCCTGGTAGACGATCTCGGTCCTCAGGTTCAGGGCGCAGACGTCGGTGTAGAGCGCCTCGACCAGATCGCCGTAGCGCTCGCCCACCACGGCCCGGCGGACCTTGCGCGTGCGCGTCAGCTCGCCGTCGTCCGGGTCCAGCTCCTTGTAGAGCAGGCAAAAGCGCCGGATGCGCGTGCCCTCGGGCAGGGTCGCGTTGGTCCGCGCCACCTCGCCCCGGACGAGCGCGTAAACCTCGTCCTTGGCGGCCAGGTCCTGGTAGGTGGTGTAGGGGATCATCCGGGACTCGGCCCAGTGGCCCACGATGGCCATGTCGATGCACAGGATGGCGGCCACGAAGTCCCGGCCGTCGCCCAGGACCACGGACTCGCGCAAAAACGGCGAGAACTTGACCTTGTTCTCCAGGAACTGGGGCGAGAAGCGCTCGCCCCCCTTCAGGCGCATGACGTCCTTCAGGCGGTCGATGACCACCAGTCGGCCGTTGTCGTCGAAGTACCCGGCGTCGCCCGAGCGCAGCCAGCCGTCATCGGCCAGGGTCTCGCGCGTGGCCTCGTCGTTCCTGTAGTAGCCCAGGAACACGGCCGGGGAGCGGGACAGGATCTCGCCCTCGTCGCTGATGCGCACCTCGGTCTCGGGGATGGGCGCGCCCACGCTGGTGAAGTCCACCTCCCCCTCCTTGTGGATGCAGGAAATGCCCGCGATCTCGGTCTGGCCGTAAATCTGCTTGAGGTTGACCCCGAGGGCGTGGAAGAAGCGGAACACGTCCGGCCCCAGGGCCGCGCCGCCCGTGGTGGCCGAGCGCAGGCGCGAAAACCCGAGCCGGTCGCGCAGGGCGCGGAACAGCCCCTGCTCGGCCAGGAAATACTTGCAGCGCAGCCAGGCCGACGGTTTTTTCCCGGCAAAGAGCGCGTCCACGTAGGCGTAGCCCACGGGCAGGAGCCGGTGGTAGAGGAAGCGCTTGAGCGGCGTGGTCTCCATGATGTCGCCCTGGACCTTGGCCGCGATGGACTCGTAGACGCGCGGGGGCGAGAAGATGAAGTGCGGGCCGATCTCGCGCGAGTCGGCCGAGGCGGTGTCCGGCTCCTCCGGGAAGTTGACGCAGAAGCCGAAGAGCAGGGCCGAGGCCACGGCCATCATCTGCTCGCCCATCCAGGCCAGGGGCAGGAAGGAGACGAACTCGTCCTCCGCCCGCTTGGGGTCGTGCCTGCCCAGGTTGTGGGCCATGGAAAGGAGGTTGCGGTGGGAGAGCACGGCCAGCTTGGGCCGGCCGGTGGTGCCCGAGGTGGTGGCGATGAGGCAGGGGTCGCCCGGCCTCAGTTCGCGAACGCGCTCCCGGAACCATTTGACGGGCTCCTGGCGCTTCTCGCGGCCCAGGCGGCGCACCGCCTTGAACTCGACCAGGCCGTCCACCTCGCCCTCGCAGGCGGCCAGCCCCTTGGAGTCGTGGTAGACGATGTGGCGCAGGTTGGGCAGCCGGTCGCGGAAGGAGAGGATTTTGTCCACCTGCTCCTGGTCCTCGGCCACCACCAGTCGGCATTCGGTGAGGTCGAAGACGTACTCGATCTCCTCGGCCGGGGAGTCCTGGTAGAGCCCCAGGGCCATGCCGCCCAGCCCCTGGATGGCCAGCTCGGCCCAGAGCCACTCCGGCCGGTTGGCGCCGATCAGGATGACGATGTCGCCCCGGCCCAGGCCCAGGGCGCCGAGCCCGCAGGCGAACTCGGCCGCGTTGCGCAGGTTGCCCCGCCAGGTCACGGTCTGCCAGACGCCCCACTGCTTTTCGCGCAGGGCGGGTTTCTCGGGCCGTTCCTCGGCCTGCCGGACGAGCAGTCGCGGCAGGGTGGTCTCGTAGGGTCTTGCCATGAAATTTCCTCTTGTTCTCGCCCCCGGCGGCCGGGGACGGGCCTTCCGCGTCTATCTCCCGGTGAACGCCGCGTTCTCGGTGCCCAGGTAGGCGGCCACGACGCCCGCGTCCGCCTGCACCTCCTCGGGCGTGCCCTCGGCGATCTTCTGGCCGAAGTCGATGACCACGACCTTGTCGGAGATGTCCATGACAACTCCCATGTCGTGTTCGACGAGCAGGACGGTGACGCCCCACTCCTCGGCGATGTCGAGGATGTATCTGGCCATGTCCTCGGTCTCTTCGAGGTTCATCCCGGCCATGGGTTCGTCGAGGAGGATGAGCTTGGGCTCCGCGGCGAGGGCGCGGCCCAGTTCCACCCGTTTCCGCACCCCGTAGGGAAGGCGTCCCGCGTGCTGGTGCCGATAGGGCGAAAGGTTGAGGAAATCGATGACCTCCTCCACGCGCCTGCGATGGAGGGTCTCCTGGCGGACGGCCTTGCCCCGGTAGAGGATCGAGGCGAGCAGGCCGTACTCCAGCTTGCCGTGGCGGCCGACCATGAGGTTGTCGAGCACGGAGAGGCCCTTGAACAGGGCGATGTTCTGGAAGGTGCGAGAAAGGCCGAGGCCGGTCCGCCGATGGGCGGGCAGGGAGAGCAGGCACTCTCCGTCCAGGCTGATCCGGCAGGGGCCGGATGCGCCGCCGTCCGGGGTGTATCGCCCGCTGATGCAGTTGAGCATCGAGGTCTTTCCCGCGCCGTTGGGGCCGATGAGGGACGCAATGGTCCCCTGCTCCACGGTGAAGGAAACCCCCATCAGCGCGGCGATGCCCTTGAACGTGAGGGTAACGTCGCAGATGTCGAGGTACGCCATAATGGTGCCATTATGGTTTGGAGCGCACCTGCAGGAGGCGCAACGGGTGCGCGTCAAAAACGGCGGATCACAAACGCCGTCCCTGGCCGCGCGGTCGCGATTGCGGGTGGGCCCTTAGGTCCACTCTCCCTTGAAATCCTCGGGAGCGACCAGTTTGTAGCCCCTTTCCCTGAGGGCGGCAGCCACCGGGGACGGGTCTTCGGTATCGATTCGGACGACCACGATGCGGCGTCCGTTGTAAAAGAAGGTGCCGGTGGAGATGATGGACATCTTCATGTTGGCGATGACGCCGGCAACCTCGTAAAGCACGCCGGAGCGGTCGTCCACGTCGATGGTCAGACGGGAGCCGCCTTCGCGGTAGCCCATCTCCTCGGCAAGGACGTCGAGCAGCACGTTGCGGTTGATGTAGCCGATGAGCCCGCCCTCTTCGTTGACCACGGCCAGTCCGGCCAGGTTCATCTCGTACATCATGTCGGCCGCGCCCTCGATCTCGGTCTCGGGCGAGACGGTCTTGATGTCCGTGCGGTAGATCTTCTCCACCGTGAGCTTGCTCATCAGGTACGTGATTTCGTGCTTCTCCAGGGAAGTCATGATCGAGGGCAGCGCGGCGGAGATGTCCTCCTTGCGCACGTAACCCACCAGCTTGTCGTCGTCGTTGACCACCAGGAGCATCCAGAGCTTGTTTTCCTCAAGCAGCTTCTGGGCTTCCTTGACCAGCGTCTCGGGTTTGACCTTGACGAAGTCGCGTAGCATTTTCAGTCCGACGAACATATGACTCCTCCTGCCTTCCGGCACTGCCGTTGCGTTTTGATACGAAAAACCCGTCCGGAAGCGATACACTTTTTCGGTGAACGACGCAATTGCTCCCGTGAACGGATGCATGGCGTCGGTCTGCCTTGAAAGCCGGTTTTCCCCGACAAGTCAACCCTCAAGCACGCGTTCGCCGACGATTTTGTAGGCCGGGCTGCGACAAAAACGGCCATGCCAGGGACAGGCCGTTGGCAACCTGTTGGGATAAAAGTGCAAAAACTTCTCCCGATTTTGATTGAAAGGGCACGGCGGGGTGGGTATGACTGGAGTACCAATATCAAACAACGCCCGCCGTCCCGCGCGGGCCGACACATACGCATAGAGGTACTCATGTTGACATATGTCCTGGTGGGCATCGGGGCCTTTGCGGCCGGAGCGCTCACCGTCATCCTCTGCCAGGGAGGCAGGCCCCGGTCGAACATGTCCGGACACAGCCTGAATTCCTTCAACTTCGACAAGCAGAAGAAGTACGAAAAGGACGGGCGAAAGTTCCCGTTCTCCTACTGAGGAGAGAGGCGCCGCGCGCCCTCCCGGCAAGGGCCGCCCGGCCCCGACCGGGCGGTGAACGCGTCGTCCGCGGAAGCGAAACGGCGTCCCCGTTCTTGCACCCGCCTTGTCCCCAGGTGGAGACTTCCGGCGCATCGGTACGCGCCCGGACGAAAAGAAACGGCCGCCGCCCGCATGATTGCGGGCGGCGGCCTTGTTCACTCTCTCGGAAGCGGCCCTATGCGGGCTATTGCTCGAACGGGTGGTGGAAAACCTTGCCGATCCGGCCCAGGCGGATATCGGTGGGACCGCCCCAGGACCAGTAGACGACCAGGGCCTTGCCCACGATCTTCTCGCGCTTGACCGTGCCCCACCAGCGGGAGTCGTAGGACCCCTCGCGGTTGTCGCCCATCATGAAGTACTGGCCCTCGGGCACCACGAAGGGACCGAAATTGTCGCGCACGGGCATGGTGTCCGCCCTGGTGTGCATGACGTAGGGCTCGGCCAGGGGCTGGCCGTCGATGTAGACGACCTTGTTGCGCACCTCAAGGGTCTCGCCGGGCAGGCCGACGACCCGCTTGATGAAGTCCTTGGACTCGTCCTCCGGGAACTTGAAGACCACGATGTCGCCGCGCTGCGGGTCGCCGGTCTTGTAGAGGACCTTGCCGTCCGCGCTGTCGAGCACCGAGAAGTAGCTCTTGCCGTTCGGGGCGTCCTTGAACAGGATGGAGGACGGCATCCGGACGTCGTAGGCGAACTTGGAGACCAGCAGGTGGTCGCCGATCTGGAGCGTCTCCAGCATGGAGCCGGACGGGATCTTGAAGGCCTGGACGATGAAGGTGCGGATAAAGAAGGCCAGCACCAGGGCCACAACGATGGCTTCGAGGGTGTCGCGGAACGATTTCATTGCTTTGTTGGTCATTTTTCCGATGATTCCTTGGATGTGGGTGATCAGTCCTCGTCAGCCTTGAGCACGGAAAGGAAAGCCTCCTGCGGAATCTCCACGTTGCCCATGCGGCGCATGCGCTTCTTTCCTTCCTTCTGTTTCTCCAGCAGCTTGCGCTTGCGGGTGATGTCGCCGCCGTAGCACTTGGCCGTCACGTCCTTGCGGAAGGGGGCGTTGCGCTCCTTGGCGATGATCTTGTTGCCGATGGCGGCCTGGATGACCACCTCGAACATCTGGCGCGGGATGGACCGCTTGAGCTTGAGGGCCAGCGAACGGCCGATGCGCGCCGAGTTCTCGCGGTGCACGATGCAGGAGAAGGCGTCCACGGGGTCGCCGTTGATGAGGATGTCGAGACGCACCAGGTCCGCCTCGCGGTAGTCGATGATCTCGTAGTCCAGGCTCGCGTACCCCTTGGTGGAGGACTTGAGCTTGTCGAAGAAGTCGTACATGACCTCGGCGAACGGCATCTCGTAGGTGATGATGACGCGGGTGGAGGTGACGAACTTCATGTCCTTCTGGAGGCCCCGCTTCTCCTCGCAAAGGGCCAGCACCGCGCCCACGTACTCGCTCGGCACGTGGACCTCCATGCGGACGAAGGGCTCGCGGATGAGCTTGATCCGCGTCGGGTCCGGGAGCTTGGACGGGTTGTCGATGCGCAGCTCCTCGCCGGTGACGGTCTCCACCTCGTAGATGACCGAGGGGGCCGTGGTGATGAGCCGGGCCTCGAACTCGCGCTCCAGCCGCTCCTGGATGATCTCGATGTGCAGCAGGCCGAGGAAGCCGCAGCGGAAGCCGAACCCGAGGGCCTGGGAGGTCTCGGGCTCGTAGCTGAAGGCCGCGTCGTTGAGCTGGAGCTTTTCCAGCGCCTGCTTGAGGGTCTCGTATTCGCTCGGCTCCACCGGGTAGAGCCCGGAGAAGACCATGGGCTTGACCGGCTTGAAGCCGGGGTAAGGCGTGTCCGTGGGGTTCTCGGCCAGGGTGATGGTGTCGCCCACCGGGGCGTCGCCCAGCTCCTTCATGGAGGCGCAAAGGAACCCGACCTCGCCCGGCCCCATCTCCTTGATGTCCACGGCCTCGGGCATGAACGCGCCGAGCCGGGTGACGTCGAAGACCTTGCCGGTGGAGAATATCCGGATGTCGTCGCGCATCCTGAGCGTGCCCTCGAAGATGCGGAAGAGCACGACAACGCCCTGGTAGGAGTCGTACCAGGAATCGAAGATCAGCGCCTTGAGCGGCGCGGCCGGGTCGCCCTTGGGCGCCGGCAGCAGGTGGACAACGGCCTCGATGACCTGGTCCACGTTAAGCCCGGTCTTGGCCGATACGGCCAGGGGGTTCGAGCAGTCGAGGCCGATGACGTCCTCGATCTCGCGGGCGATGACCTCGGGCTGGGCGCTGGGCAGGTCGATCTTGTTCAGGACCGGGATGACCTCCAGGTCGTGGTCCAGGGCGAGGTAGACGTTGGCCAGGGTCTGGGCCTCCACGCCCTGGGTGGCGTCAACCACCAGGAGCGCGCCCTCGCAGGCGGCCAGGGAGCGCGAGACCTCGTAGGAAAAGTCCACGTGGCCGGGCGTGTCGATGAGGTTCAGGATGTACTTCTCGCCGTCTTCCGAGGTGTACGGAATACGGACGGTCTGGGCCTTGATGGTGATGCCGCGCTCGCGCTCCAGCTCCATCTTGTCCAGGTACTGTTCCTTTTTCTCCCGCTCGCCGACCAGGCCGGTCAGTTCGAGGATGCGGTCGGCCAGCGTCGACTTGCCGTGGTCGATGTGGGCGATGATGCTGAAATTTCGTATTTTATCGATCTTGCTCATACTTTCCGTCGGAACGACTTGTATTCACCGGGCACGGGCGAAGTCCCCGCTCTCCGGGCGTGTGGAGAAGTCATTAAAGGATTTGGGGGGGGTTGTCCATCATCGGCCGCGCGGCGGGTCGCGGCGCTCAATGCATAGATTTTTCCGGCGCCACTTGAACAGGCCGCCGCCCGTTGGTACGTTGGGGCCATCCATTTCACCGCCGGGGCGTCGCGGAGGGGACGCCCCGCATTGCCAAGGAGAGATCAGCATGGCTGCTTGCAAGCGAATTCTCACGCATTTGCTGGCCGAGGCCGATGTCGAAATCGGCGGCCACCACCCCTGGGACATCCGCATCACGGACGAACGGCTGTTCCGGGAAATCCTGCTCCGGAAAAACCTGGCCCTGGGCGAGGGCTACATGCGCGGCTGGTGGAACTGCGACCATGTGGACGAGTTCATCTGCCGGGTGCTCAAATCCGGCGCGGCCGGGCGGGTGTCCAACACCTGGCGGCTGGCGGCCCGGGCCATCCCGGCCCTGGTCTTCAACCTCCAGACGCCCTCGCGCTCCAAGGCCGTGGCTCGCCGCCACTACGACCTGGGCAACGACCTGTTCCAGGCCTTCCTGGACCCCTACCTCCAGTACAGTTGCGCCTATTACAAGAACATTGCCGAACGCGACCTGGACGCAGCGCCGGGCGAGGCGGTCCGGCGGGACCTGGCCCGGGCCCAGCGGGCCAAGCTCCGGCTCATCTGCGATAAGCTGGCGCTCAAGCCCGGCGAACGGCTGCTGGACATCGGCTGCGGCTGGGGCGGCCTGGCCCGGTTCGCGGCCGAGGAGTACGGCTGCCGGGTGGTGGGAGTCAACATCTCGCGCGAACAGATCGCCTTTGCCCGCGAGTTCTGCGCCGGGCTGCCCGTGGAGATTCGCGAGCAGGACTACCGGACGCTGGACGAGCCCTTCGACAAGATCGTATCGGTGGGCATGTTCGAGCACGTGGGACCCAAGAACTACGCGGCCTACATGGACGCGGCGGCCCGCTGCCTCCGGCCCGGCGGCGTCTTCCTGCTGCACACCATCGGGGCCAACGCGACCAGCCCGGAGATCGACCCCTGGATCGAGAAGTACGTGTTTCCCAACGGCAACCTGCCCAGCGCGGCCCAGATCGCCCGGGCCTCGGAGCCCTTCTTCGTCATGGAGGACTGGCACAACTTCGGCCCGGACTACGACCGCACGCTGATGAGCTGGCTGCGCAACTTCCGCGAGTCGTGGCCGGGGCTGCGGGACAAGTACGGCGAGCCCTTCCGCCGGATGTGGGAGTACTACCTCCAGTCCTGCGCCGGGGCCTTCCGCGCCCGCGACATCCAGCTCTGGCAGGTGGTCTTTACTCACATCGGGGACCGGCAGCCGGACTGCCGGGCGGGGTAGCATATCAGCGCGAGCCGACAAATCGAGCTCAAGCCACACCAAAGCCATAGCGGGCTACACTGTCCGCAAAACTGATAAGGAACGAGGAGAAGCGCAATCCAAACAGCGTATATCTCCCCCTAGAGAGCGACAACGCCCTATCGACCTTGCAGTTAAAGAGTTGGGCTGATAATATGATCAAACTATTGGAATATTCCTCTCAGCTTAAGTAAATATGAAGTTTTGTGAGGCAATCCCCACAAATTCACTGGAGCAAATCATGAAGATTGAATCTATTCGGCTGCGAAACTTCAAGTCATTCAAAGAAGCTGTCCTCTTTGATTTGCCAAGTTTATGCATAATTGTGGGAGCTAATGGCACAGGCAAGTCAACAATTTTCCAAATATTTGGATTTTTGCGTGATGCCATGGCAAGCAATGTCAACACCGCGCTTACCAAGCTTGGCGGAAGCCGTGGATTCAAAGAAGTAAGAAGCAGAAATAGTGTTGGACCGATTGAAATTGAGCTAAAATTCCGCACCGGGAAAGAGACTCCACTTACAACATATTTTTTACAAATCAATGAAAAGGATGGAAAAGCCGTAGTTGAAAGGGAGATATTAAAATACAGAAGAGGAAGTAGTGGAAAGCCATGGAACTTCCTCGACTTTACAATGGGAAAGGGGACAGCGGTCACCAATGAACTTGATTCAACAACTGACGTTGGTCAGTTGAAGAGAGAACAGCAGAACCTCAAATCTTCGGATATACTGGCGATAAAGGGACTTGCTCAATTCGAACGATTTCCTGCAGTAATGGCCTTAGGCAACCTTATTGAGAATTGGCATGTCTCAGACTTCCATATAAGTAAGGCAAGACCAGAGCAAGAAGCCGGATATGCTGAACATCTTTCACGTGAAGGCGAAAACCTTTCGCTAGTGATTGAATATTTGTACAAGAACAAACGTGAAGTTTTTGATAAAATAATATCCTTATTAAAAATGCGAGTCCAAGGAGTAACGAATGTTGAATCAAAAACGACAGAAGAAGGGCGAATACTTTTAAAATTCCAAGACGGCTCCTTTGAAGACCCTTTTCTGGCACGATACGTCTCTGATGGGACCATAAAGATGCTCGCATATCTCACGCTTCTCTATGATCCCGAACCGCATCCGCTATTATGCGTCGAAGAACCGGAAAACCAGCTATATCCTAAATTGTTGTGGGAACTCGCAGAAGAGTTCCGAGCTTACGCGGATCGCGGAGGACAGGTTTTTGTCTCAACCCATTCCCCAGATTTTCTCAACGCAGCAAAATTAGATGAGGTTTTTTGGTTGGTCAAAAATGAAGGTTATTCCCAGGTTAAGCGTGCGATGAGCGACCCGCAACTCTCGGCCTACATGGAGGCAGGAGATCAAATGGGGTATTTATGGGAACAAGGCTTTTTTGAGGGAGCAGACCCCCAATGAGCACTCTCGTCTTTTTTCTTGAAGAACCATCTGCCAAAGAGATGCTTCAAGGCATACTCCCGCGCATATTGCCAAATGAAATCTCAGTTCAATATCATATATTTCAAGGAAAACAAGACCTTGAAAAGCATCTTGTGAAACGTCTGCAAGGGTGGAGAACCCCTAATTGCCATTTCATAATAATGAGAGATCAAGACGCTGGCGACTGCAGAACCATCAAGAAAAATCTCGCATTATTATGTTTGTCAGCTGGACGCAACGACGCTATTGTGCGAATTGCTTGCAGGGAACTTGAAAGCTTCTATTTAGGCGACCTACAGGCAGTCGAGACAGGCTTAGAAATACGGGGTTTAGCAAAGCTCCAGAGCAAAAAGAAATTTCGCACCCCCGACACACTGCACAACCCTGCTGAGGAGCTCTACAACATTACAAATAAGGCATATCAAAAGCTAGCCGGATCAAGACTAATAGGTCCACACCTAAGTCTTACTAAAAACGAATCCACTAGTTTCAATCAATTATTACGAGGAATTGAAAAGCTAGTCTACGCTTAGCTAAAACTGATTAGATGTTTTCCTCACAAGTCACACTCAGCCATTAGTATAACAACACTGACTTTTCTTGCCCGCTCAGATATTCTTCAATTACCGACAATACGTGTCCAGTGGTACACGGCCGCCATGGCGGTTGTACCCCTAGACGCGGTCCTTGATCGCCAGGACCGTGACCGGGGCCTTCCGCGCCCGCGACATCCAGCTCTGGCAGGTGGTCTTTACTCACATCGGGGACCGGCAGCCGGACTGCCGGGCGGGGTAGGAACGCGGCGTCGGACGCGGCCCTACCGCCTGCACAACCCGATCAACTGCGCGGCCCGCAGGAACAGTTCGCTGGTATCGGCCACCTGCTTCTGCAGCGACGCCACCCGGTCGACGACCTCGCTGCCGAATTCGTCATTGATCACCGCACGGAACCGGAACCGCTCCCGTCTTTCGCCAAAAAACGCCTGCACCGTCTGTACGGCCCCGACAACGCCGGGCACGACGCCGGGGTTGACCCTTGGGGACAGGAAACAGATTTCCGCAGCGGCCTGCGGGAAATACCTGTCGATGACCAGGGCGCTCCGAAACAGCTTCTTGATGATCCGGGCCGAGGTCTCGTCCGTGGACCCGTACCGCAGTCCTTCGGAATGAAAGGCGATGTCCGCCGCGAGAATCCACCCGGCCCGGCCCTGCTCGAAATGCACGCCCAGCACGTCGATCTCGGCCTGGCCCAGAAACTGCGAGATGCCCGCGTTCTTTTTGAACACCACTGCCGGGAACTCCGCCCGCGCGGCCCGGAACCACTCCCGATGCTCGTCCGTAACGGCTCCGGTCCACAGGGGGGACGGCTTCCAGTTCAACTCCGCCAGTTGGCACTCCCGGCAATGCCTGGCCCAGGTCCGCACCAGCGATTCGCCCATTTCAATCTTCATACGGCCTCTCCGTCGCCAAGCGGAAACGGCTTGTCCCGCCGCCCTCTTTCCGCATGGTCCACGCTCCGGCGCGGCGCTCAGATGTTCTTCAAATACCTGTAATACGTGTCCAACTGGTACACCGCCGCCATGGGGTTGTGGCCCAGGACGCGGTCCTTGACCGCCAGGACCGTGACCGGGGCCTTGGCGTGCATGATGAAGAGCGAGTCGTGGCCCACGCACAACCCCATGAGCACGTTCAGCTCCACCCCGGCCTCGTTGCAGGCCTCGGCCTGGAAGACCGGGTTGCACATGGTCTCCACCTCCTGGGTGGCGTCCACGTGCTCCGCCTGGGTGATGCCCAGGTCGGCCTTGGGCGCCCGGCCCGCCTTGCAGACCACGGACGCCACCTCGAATCCGGCGGACTCGAACAGCTCGTGCACCCTGCCGGCCTCGAAACGCACGCCCACGCAGAAGGCGAGGCCGAGCCGCCTGTAGCCCATGCGCCGGGCGAACTCGATGATCTCCTGGATGCGCGGCTTGCACGGCTGGACCGCCGCATAGCCCTGCTCGCGGTTGGCGTATCCCGCCGCCTCCTGGCGCGAGGCCTCGCAGGCGAAGGCCAGGTGCTCGCCGCAGGTGGCCTCGCGGGCCCGCTCCAGGGCCTCCTTCTGCAGGACGGACGGGCAGTTTTTGGGAGCCTTGCCGCCGGGCTTGCGGCAGTAGCGTTCGGACCAGTCGATGGGGCACAGGGCGCAGGTGGGATGGGGCAGCGGCATGGGGATTCTCCGATGGTTTGTGGGCCGGCCGGATCACGGGTCGAGCCGAGGTTCCGGTGAGCGTACTCCAAAGCGGAAAGAGAAAAAAGAGAACCTTTGCGCTGGGAAAACCGACAAAAAAGAGACCCCGCATCAGCGGGGCCTCTTCGTTTCATGCGGCTCAGGCGGCCGCCTGTGCGGTCCGCCGCCGATAGGCGCGGATGTCCTCCACGGTCAGGACCGGGAACCCCTGCCTCTCGGCAAAGGCCACGATCTCGGGCAGGCGGGCCATGGTGCCGTCCGGGTTGGTCAGTTCGCAGAGCACGCCGCAGGGCTCGAACCCGGCCAGGCGGGCCATGTCCACGGTGGCCTCGGTGTGGCCGCCGCGCTCCAGCACCCCGCCGCTCTTGGCGCGCAGGGGAAAGACGTGGCCGGGGCTCGCGATGTCGGCCGGGACGGCCCCGGACGCGGACGCGGCCCGGACCGTGGCCAGGCGGTCGGCGGCCGAGACGCCGGTGGTCACGCCCTCGGCCGCCTCGATGGAGACGGTGAAGGCGGTCTGGTAGCGGCTGCGGTTGCGGTCCACCATCATGGGCAGCCCCAGGGAGCGGACCTTCTCGTCGGTCATGCACAGGCAGACGATGCCGCTGCATTCGCGGATGAGCATGGCCATCTGCTCCGTGGTCAGGGTCTCGGCCGCGAAGATGAGGTCGCCCTCGTTCTCGCGGTCCTCGTCGTCCGTGACCAGGATGCCTTTTCCGGCCCTGAGGGCCGCGATGCCGTTCTCCACCCTGCGGGTGGCGTCGCCGAAGCGGGTAAGCAATGACTGATCCATCATGCAACTCCTTTGTCATGAGAGGATGATCGAATCAGGGCGCAAAGACAGGAAACGCCCGGCGCTGGACGCGCACGGGCTCGCGCGCGACGCGGTAAACCGCGCGGCGCGGGGAGCTGCCTTGGTCTCTTCCATCCGGACTGTCACCGTCGGCCCCGGAATCGCACCGGGTCTGCTGACCTTCCCCACCCGGGGAAGCGCTCGCGGGCTTTCCGGCCAACGCCGGAATCACCGCCGGTGGGGAATTGCACCCCGCCCTGAGAACAAGTGGGGCAACGATACGCCCCGCACCGGCAATGTCAACCTGCGCCGACAAGAGGCCAATGCACCCGCAACTAGCTGGATTCTAACAACCAGTTGCCTGAAATCGTTTTTTTGATTAGTGTTGCGAAACCCAATACGCAGGAGGGCATCATGCCAAATACCGCCATCGTCGGCAGCCTTTTGAGCGAACTACCTGAAAAACTTAATTATATCGGCTCTGAGATGGACTTTCTGTCAGAAAAAAGAGCACGTCTCTTCCCGGCAGGCACCTCCAAAACGACCAAGGAAACCAACGTCACCTCCATTTTTCTTTCCGCCCTGGCCGCCATCAAGCCATACCGCGAGGCCATGCTGGCGGTGCTGCACCCCAAGGCCAAGAAAGTCAGCAACAAGTCCGCGCAGTTGCATGTTTTCACGGAAATCGAGGATCGTGACGCCTGCGGCTGCAAAACGGAAAAAGGCCGCCCCGATGGCCTGATCGTCCTGACCACGGGCAAGGCCCAGACCATCGAATGGGCCGCCTTTGTCGAGGCCAAAGTCAACTCCGATCTCAACGCCGAACAAATCCAACGCTACATTGAAATGGCGCGAGCACACGAGGTCGACCTCATCACCATTTCAGACCAGATCGTGGCCACGCCGTTTCAGACGCCTATTGTCGATAAGCTGAACCACCGCAACGTCAATCTGTACCATTGGTCATGGATCTACATTCGCACCAAGGCGCAGCAGGTGGTCGAGGCCGCCCGGCAGAAGGGGAACAATGAAGCCTTCGACCCGGATCAAATCTACATCACCGAAGAATTCATCCGTTACCTGGACGACCCCAAGATCGAAGTCGGCCACTTCCAGAACATGGGCCGGGAATGGGCTCCGGCCGTCAAGGAACTACGGCAAACGCCCATCGGCGCAAAGGTCAAGAGCGATATCGTCAACGCCGTCGCCACCGCCTGGCTGCACGAGGAGCAGGACCTCTGCTATTACATTTACTTGAAGACGCGGCTCAAGGTCTACCTAGGCCTTACCAAAAAGGAAAAGGTCGACGTCAATGACCGCAAAGAGCGTATTGTAAACGCCCTCCAGGACAGAAAACGCATCGAGTTCGACCTTTGGGCGCCGCAGAGCGCCTCCCTGGAGGACAGCCTGGAATCGTCGCCCCGGAAAAAACTGCAAATCTCGGTCTGTTTTCTAAGTTCCAGCATCCACCTGTCCACTGAAGTCGAGGTCGGCATGAATCAGAAGGCGGTAGGCCAAACCTCCGCATTCATCGCCAGGATGGAGGCGGCGGGGGCCGGCATGGAGGACGAGCTCAAGATTTCGGCCGGCTACCGGTGGCGCAAGAAGACCTCACCGGTCCCCTTCAAGGAATTGCAACAGCAAAAGGCCCGCAAGCTGGATTACTCGACCGTCAACAAAGACTTCGGCGACCAAATCGAACGGATGGAGATATCCCAGTGCATTGAACTGGGGCGATCCGCCTTCGCCAGCCCGACGAATTTCATCACCCGGCTCGAAACCGTCGTCACCAACTTTGTCAATCAGGTATACAACGTGTAGCCAGATTTACCTGGCGAAGGACTCGCAGCGCCCGGCCGGACGGGGGCGGAACGGACGGCCCTCCGCCGAAAACGGCTGGTCGCCAAACGGGCGGGCCCCTTGCCGCCCCTTGAAAAAACGGGTAAGCCACACCCTCATGCATGAAATGTCCATCGTCCAATCCATCCTCGGCATTTTGCACGAGGAAATGGTCAAGTACGACGGCCACCGCCTCAAAAAGGTGGTCATCAAGAACGGCGCCCTGGCCGGGGTCGTCACCGAGTCCCTCCAATTCGCCTGGGAGGCCCTTACCCCGGACAGCGAGTTCGACGGCGCGGCGCTCGAAATCATCGAGGTTCCGCTCCGGGTCAAATGCGGCGACTGCGGCGAGGAGTTCACCCCGGGACACACCCGGTGCATGCCCTGCCCCAAGTGCGACCAGCTGCTCGGCCACACCGTGCTCCAGGGCAAGGAAATGCTCATCGACTCCATAGAGATCGACGACGAGGAATAACACCGAGGAGATCAAGGAAATGTCACAGGAAGTAACCATCGTCCGCAACGTGCTCGAAGCCAACGACCGGCTGGCAGAGGAACTCAGGAACAAATTCAGGGTGCGCAAGATCCTGTGCCTCAACCTGATGAGCTCCCCCGGCGCGGGCAAGACCACCCTGCTCGAGCGCACCCTCTCCGACCTGCGCGACGAATTCAAGATGGCCGTCATCGAGGGCGACCTCCAGACCGACAACGACGCCCAGCGCGTGGCCGCCACCGGGGCCCAGGCCGTCCAGATCAACACCGAGGGCGGCTGCCACCTCGATTCCGGCATGGTCCTGGACGCCATCAAGGCCCTGGAGCTCGACGGGCTGGACATCCTTTTCGTGGAAAACGTGGGCAACCTGGTCTGCCCGGCCGAGTTCGACGTGGGGGAGGACTACAAGGTCACCCTGCTCTCCGTGGCCGAGGGCGACGACAAGCCCGAAAAATACCCCCTCATGTTCCACATTTCGGCCGTTATGCTGCTGAACAAGGTGGACCTGCTCCCCTATGTGGACTTCGACATGGAAAAGGCCAAGGGCCACGCCACCAAGCTGAACAAGGACATCAAGGTGTTCCCTGTTTCGGCCCGCACCGGCGAGAACCTGGAGAGCTGGTACAACTGGCTGCGCGAAAAGCGCGCCGAAAAGCTCTAGCCGCACGCACGACAACAGGAAAGGCGCGGACGTCCGGGTGACGTCCGCGCCTTTTTTTGTTGTGGTTGCCGCCGGCCTTTTCCAGCCGGGGCGGCGCGTTATCCGACTCGCCGCGCTTCACTTCCCGGGTGAAGGATCACCCTCCGAACCGGCTAGTCCTCCAACAGATAATCCACGGTAGTGACCACGCGCACGCTCTTGATCTCCGGGGTGAGCTGGTCGCGGTCCTGCAGGCTGAAATACCCTTGGGTGGCGCGGCGGATGGCCCCGACGCGCGAGCCGGAATCGGCAGCGAACTGCCGGGCCGCATCGCGCGCGTTGCGCGTGGCCTCGGCGATCATCTCCGGCTTGATGGAGTTGAGCCCGGTGAAGGCGAAGGTCGGCCGGAATTCGTAGTTCTGCACCAGCAGCACGCCCCTGGCCACGAGGTTCCCCGAGGCCGCGATGGCCTTCTTGACCTTGGCGATGTCGCTCGAACGCACGGTGAGCACCGCGTTGGCCTGGTAGCGGAATCCGGGGCGGCGGTCCGGGTTTATGGACCACATGTCCTGGATGCGCGGGGTGGCGTCGATGACTTCGGCGTCGCCCAGCCCCTGCTCCTTGAGGTAGGCCATGATCTGGGCCCGGTCGCGCTTGATGGCCGAGTCCATGTCGATGAGGGTGTTGGCGGTCACGCTGTAGGACACGGGCCACATGGCCAGGTCCGCCGGGACCTCGCGCTCGGCCAGTCCCTTGACCGTGACGTAGCGGTCCATGGCCCGGAAGGTGATGAGAGAGTCGCCCAGCACCCAGCACCCGGCCACAAAGCCGACCGCCAGGATAAGACCGAAGATGATTTTACGCGCCGCGCCGCCGTTTTCCATGGCTTGCCTCACAAGGTATGGCGGCCCCGGTCGACCGGGGCCGCATCTATAGAATACGAAATATTCCGCCCAGGGGCAAGCCCTGCGGAGGGGGTTACTGCACCAGGTTCCGGGCCAGCTTGACCGCGGCCATGGCGTCGGTGGACCAGCCGTCCGCGCCGATGGCCTTGCAGAACTTCTCGGTGACCACGGCCCCGCCGATAATGACCTTGGAGTCCAGGCCGCGTTCCCTGACCAGCTTCACCGTGTCCTCCATGCGGACCATGGTCGTGGTCATGAGCGCGGACAGGCCGATGATGGAGGCCCCGTGCTCGGCGGCGGCGTCCACAATGGCGGCGGCGGGCACGTCCTTGCCCAGGTCCACCACCTCGAAGCCGTAGTTCTTGAGCATCAGGCAGACGATGTTCTTGCCGATGTCGTGGATGTCGCCCTCCACCGTGGCCATGACGACCACGGGCTTGCGCCCGGCGGCCCCGTCCTCCTCCAGCAGGGGCTTGAGGCGGGCGAATGCGGTCTGCATGGTCTCGGCGGACTGGAGCAGTTGGGGCAGGAAGTATTCCTTGCGCTCGTACTTCTCGCCCACGGCCAGGATGCCGGGGATGAGCAGGTCGTTGACGATGGCCATGGCCGGTTTGCCCGCGTCGAGCTCGGCCTCGACCAGGGCGACGATGGCGTCCCTGGCGCCCTTGATGACGGCGGCCTGCACGGGCGGCAGGTCGGCCGCGCCGGGCGCGGCGGCCGAGGGGGCGGACGCGGCCTGGGGAGCGCCGCCGGTCCAGCCGGTGAACCTGGCGATGTAGCGCTCGGCCTGGGGGTCGCGGTTCAGCAGGACCTCCACCGAGTGCAGGGTCTCCTGGAGCCGGGCGGAGTTGGGGTTGGCGATGAAGGTGGCGAGGCCCGCGCCCATGGCCAGGGCCAGGAAATTGGAGTTGAGCAGCTCGCGCGCGGGCAGGCCGAAGGAGATGTTGGACAGCCCGATGGTGCAGGGCAGGTTCCACTCCTCGCGGCAGTGGCGGATGACCTCCAGGGCGTGGCGCGCGGCCTCGGGCTTGGAGGAAACGGTCAGGGCCAGGGCGTCCACCAGGATGAGCCGGTCCGGGATGCCCAGGTCGCGGGCGCGGCGGAGCAGCCCCTCGATGACCTCGATGCGCTCCTTGGCGGTGACGGGCAGCTTCTTCCCCACGATGGGCAGCAGGATGAAGGGCGCGCCGAAGAGCTTGCACAGCGGGCCCAGCTCCTCCATCTTGCCCGGCTCGCCGGAGATGGAGTTGACCAGGGGCGAGCCGGGGTAGACCCACAGCCCGGCCTCCACGGCCTTGGCGTCGTTGGAGTCCAGGGAGAGCGGGGCCGTGAAGCGGCCGACCAGGGTCTTGACCAGCTCGGGCAGCAGCGCGGTCTCGTCCACCAGGGGAGCGCCGACGTTGACGTCCAGGATGGGCGCGCCCAGGTCGAGCTGCTCCGAGGCGAAGCGCAGGGCCTCGGTGAACACGCCGTCCTGAAGCTCGGCCGTGAGCTGCTTCTTGCCCGTGGGGTTGATGCGCTCGCCGATGATCCGGCCGGGGTGGCTGAAGCCCACGGGCACGGACAGGGCGCGGGAGGTCAGGACCAGCCGGGCGTCGTCGGCCTTCTCGGGCTTTTGCCAGGCCGCGTCGCCCACCTTGGCGCGCAGGGCGCGGATGTGGTCGGGCGTGGTGCCGCAGCAGCCGCCCACGAACTTGGCTCCCAGGCCCACGAATTTGGCCGCGTGCTCGGCGAAGGGCTCGGGCGCGAGGCGGAACACCGTCTTGCCCTCGGCGTTCAGCTCCGGCAAACCCGCGTTGGCCTGGGCCAGGACGGGGGTCTCCAGCCGGGGGGCCCAGGCGCGCAGGGTCTCCTGCATCTGCTCCGGCCCGGCCGAGCAGTTGGTGCCGATGAGCTCCACGCCCAGATTCTGCATGGTGTCAACGAAGGTCAGGGGCGAGGTGCCGGTCAGAGATGCCGCGCCCTCGAAGGTCATGGACATGGCCACCGGCAGGTTGCAGACCAGGCGCGCGGCCACGACCAGGGCCTTGGCCTCGGCCAGGTCGAAATGGGTCTCGCCCATGATCAGGTCCGCGCCGCCGTCCACGCAGCCCCGGACCTGCTCCTTGTAGATCTCCACCAGGTCGCGGAAGGTCAGGTCGCCCAGGGGCTCGACGAAATGGCCGGTGGGCCCGATGGACGCGGCCACGAAGGCCCGGTCCCCGGCCACCTCGCGGGCGAGGCGGGTCATGAACCGGTTCAGTTCGTAGGCGTCGGCGTCCAGCCCGAGCTTGGGCCTCGATCCGCCGAAGGTGTTGGTGGTCAGGACGTTCGCGCCCGCTTCCAGGTAGTCGCGATGCACGCCCCGGATGACGTCGGGCTCCTTCATGCCCCACAACTCGGGCGACAGCCCGGCGGGCAGGCCGCGGCTTTGCAGCAGCGTGCCGTAGCCGCCGTCGAAAAAGTAAATCCGGTTGTCACGCAGTATGGCTCTGAAATCGGGCACGGTCATCCTCCAGCGGCCGGGTCCGGGCCCCGCGCGTCGGCGCAGCCTCGGCCCGAGGCCTTGCATTCATATATCAAGATATTTCAATATAGCGGTCGTCCCCGGAAAAGGCAAGGGATTTTCACATCCTTGTCACCGCCGGGAAACCGGCCCGCCATGCGGCTTCGCCGCTTGTCGGGGGTACCGAAAAACATTGAAAAGGACAAACAAAAACTATAGGCTTCACCCTTTGCCTTGTGTATATAAGCATTGATCGGGGTAAGGACCCCGACACGTAAGCGACATGACCTCTTCAGATAGCGACAACACCCTCACGCCGGAAGTTCTCGACCCCGAGGATCTCGACGGCCCCGACAAGGACGACCTCGACGCCGACGAGCTTGACGCCGACGACCTCGACGCCGACGGCCTCGACGCGGGCGACGACTACTCGGCCGTGCCTGTGAACCCGCCCGCCGAGTTGGACGACGACGAACGGCTGCCCGCCGAGTTCAAGCCCACCTCGCGCGAGGTCCGGCTGCGCGACCCGCTCCAGCTCTACCTGCGCGAGATCGCGCGCTTCCCCCTGCTCAAGCCCGAGGAGGAGTACGCCCTGGCCAAGCGCGTCCAGGAGGAGAACGACCAGGACGCGGCCTTCAAGCTCGTCTCCGCCCACCTGCGCCTGGTGGTCAAGATCGCCATGGACTTCCAGCGCCGCTGGATGCAGAACGCCCTGGACCTGATCCAGGAGGGCAACGTCGGCCTGCTCAAGGCCGTGACCAAGTTCGACCCCGAGAAGGGCATCAAGTTCTCCTACTACGCCGCCTTCTGGGTCAAGGCGTACATCCTCAAGTACATCATGGACAACTGGCGCATGGTCAAGGTGGGCACCACCCAGACCCAGCGGAAGCTCTTCTACAACCTGAACAAGGAGCGCCAGCGCCTCCAGGCCATGGGCTTCGACCCCACCACCGAGGTCCTGAGCGAGCGCCTCGGCGTCAGCACGCAGGACATCGAGGAGATGGACCAGCGGCTGTCGCGCAACGACATGTCGCTCGACACCCCGCTGGGCGACGACTCGGACTCCACGCGCATGGACTTCCTGCCCGCCCTGGGCCCGGGCGTGGAGGAGAAGATCGCCTCCGGCCAGATCATGGAAATGCTGATGGAGAACCTGAAGGAGATTCGACCGACGCTGACCGACAAGGAACAGATCATCCTGGACCAGCGGCTGCTCTCCGACGACCCGGTGACCCTGCGCGAGATCGGAGAATCCTTCGGCGTGACCCGCGAGCGCGTCCGCCAGATCGAGGCCCGGCTGCTGGCCAAGATTCGCGACCACATGGCCGACAAAATCAAGGACTTTTCAAAGGACTGGGTATTGGAGCACGAATGATGACCATCCTCCGCCGACCGTATTTTTCCGCTCTCAGCGCGGCCCTGCTGCTCTCCCTGCTGCTCTCCCTGGCGGCCTGCTCCGCCCGGCAGCCCCGGCCCGCCGGGCCCGCGCCCCAGGCGATCTCCCCGGAGGCGGAGCTCAATTACGACTACCTGCTCTACCAGGACCAGCTCCAGCGCTTGCAGCGCCACGCCTCCCTGGGCAAGGACAGCCCCCTGACCCCGCGTGAGGTGGCCGAGATCACCGCACGGGCCGAGGGCGCGCTGGACAAGCTGCTCAAGGCCGATCCCTCGCCCCAGCTCTACCTGGAAAAGGCCGGGCTGCACTGGAACGACCCGGCCGGGACCGCCGTGGCCAGGGAGACCCTGCGCGAAGGGCTGGCCAAGTTCCCGGACGACCGGATGCTGACCGTCTACCTGGCCAACTCCTACGCCATGGACAACAAGACCGACGCGGCCATCGCGGTCATGGACGACTACCTCTCGCGCCACGGCGACGACGTGGAGGCCACCGAGCGGCTCGCCCAGATGCTCATGGACGCGGACCGCAATACCCAGGCCCTGGACCTGCTCAAGAAGATTCCGCCCGAAAAGCGCAGCCCGGACGCGCTCTACACCATGGGCCGCGTCCAGGCGAGCCTCGGCATGCGCAAGGCGGCCATCACCAGCCTGCAGCGGGCCGTGGAGCTGGACCCCGGCTTCACCGAGGCGCTGGTGGAGCTGGCCTACCAGTATGAGCTGGCCAAGGA
>NZ_JAQUWN010000016.1 GCF_028692895.1 Pseudodesulfovibrio sp. | reverse complement strand
GACATGTGCGCCGAAATACTGGAACGCGCCGGATTGTAGGACGGCGACAAGGCGCGAGATGGAACGGGGAATGCCTCCGGCGGCCCCTCCGGGGAGGCCAGGGCGCTGCCCTGGACCCGCCAAAGGCTGAAGCTGGAATCCACTCTCCGCTTTCGCGGGGGCGTAGCTTGAAACGACTCATGCGCGGGGACGGACTGCTCGCTCGCCCCAGCCGGGGTGTTTTTATGGGAAAAGAAGCAGACTAATTTTCAAATCAAGAACCCCGCCTCTATCACTGTCTCAGACGCCGTAATGGCATGACCTTCACGTCTGCACCGAGCGGTTCACACGGCGTGGGCTAATGTCCGCGAAGATTCGAACGGTCCGTTTTCGTCCCGGAGGGCGAAAGCGGACCGTTCGAGTCTTCGCGGACGTCGCTTAGCCGCCGCCAGCCAATCCTCCCGCCAACAACTCCCAAACCCGCAAGCTACTCGCCCGCGCAGCGGAGATGGGGGTGCAGGGGCTTTGTCCCTGCCGGGGCCGCGTCGGGTCTTAGGCCGAGCTTGCTCGGTCTTAGAGCCGTCGACAGCAGCGATAGGGCAGAGCCCTGGCCGTCGGAGACGCCCCACCGGCGAGGTGGCCCCGCTGGCAAGCGGCCCCCGGCAGGGCCGCCGGAGGCATCTCTCTCGCCTCTGCTATCCGCGCATCATGCCTGCCCGCACCAGGCGCAGCAGGTCGTAGTGGTATTGCTTGTCCAGGGTTTCGAAGGCGGGGGTGAGGGAGACGACGCCTTTGTTGCGGAAGGCGAGGATGGTGTTTCGGACGTTGTCGAATTCCGGGGCGGGGAGGTGAAGGACGTCGTTGGGTTCGAGTTCGCCGAGGCGGACGGCTTCGATGAGGTGTCCCCAGACGGAGGAGGGCTTGAGGCCCCGGTTTTCGGCCACGGCGTCGATGGAGCCGAGTTCGCGGAAGAGTTCGAGGGACTGGCGGGCGGTGCCGGGCAGTTCTTTTTTGGCTTCGGTTTCCTGCTTGCGGTCGCGCTGGTCGAGGCGGTCGTCGGGGATGGGTTCGAGGTCGTCGGGCCGGCCGTGTTCGATTTCGTGTTCGGCCAGGGATTCGAGGAAGGTGGGACCGAAGCGGTCGAGCTTGAGCGCGCCCACGCCGGACATGCAGCCGAACTCGGCCAGGGTGCGCGGCCGGTAGCGGACGAGTTCGAGCAGGGTGCGGTCCGGGAAGATGGCGTAGGGCGGCACGCTTTGTTCCTGGGACAGGGCGAGGCGGTGGTCGCGCAGGCGTTCGAACAGGGCCTGGCGTTCGGGGGTGGTGAGCACGTCGGCCTGGGCGGCGGAGACCTTGCGGCTTTTGCTCTTGGTTGCGCGGGGCACGACGGGGTCCTTGCGCAGAGGGACCTTCTGCTGGCTCTTGAGCACGGGCCAGGAGCGTTCGTTGAGGGTCAGGGCGTTGAAGTTTTCCAGGTCCACGGAGATGAGCCCGGCGGCCACGAGCTGGCGGTAGACGGACTTCCAGCCGTTTTCGTCCAGTTCGGCGCCGATGCCGAAGGTGGAGACGGCGTCGTGGCCGAAGCGGAGCACGCGGTCGGAGCGGCTGCCGGTCAGGACCTGGGCGAGGTAGCCCGCGCCGAAGCGCTGGCCGGTGCGGTAGATGTTGGACAGGGCCTTTTGGGCGGCCACGGTGCCGTCCCAGGTCTCGGCGGGGTTCAGGCAGTTGTCGCAGTTGCCGCAGGGGGCGATGTGTTCGCCGAAGTAGGCGAGCAGGGCCTGGCGGCGGCAGGTGGCGGTTTCCAGGAAGCCGAAGAGGGCGTTCAGTTTGGAGTGTTCGACGCGTTTGCGGGCGGCGTCGGCCTCGCCGTTGTCGATCATGGAGCGGAGGATGGCCACGTCCTGGAGGCCGAAGCACATCCAGGCCGAGGCGGGCAGGCCGTCGCGCCCGGCGCGGCCGGTTTCCTGGTGGTAGGCTTCCAGGCTTTTGGGCGGCTCCAGGTGGCAGACGAAGCGGACGTTGGGCTTGTCCACGCCCATGCCGAAGGCCACGGTGGCGACCATGACCATGCCCTCCTCGCGCATGAACCGCTCCTGGTTGGCGTAGCGCACGGACTGGGGAAGCCCGGCGTGGTAGGGCAGGGCCGGGATGCCGTTCTTGTTCAGGAATTCGGCGGTCTGCTCGACCTTCTTGCGGCTCAGGCGGTAGACGATGCCCGCGTCGCCGGGATGGTTCTCGTCGATGAACCGCTTGAGCATGCGCTGGGGGTTCTTCTTGGGCGCCACGGTATAGCGGATGTTCGGCCGGTCGAAGCCCGAGGCGAAGACCCTGGCGTTTTCCAGGCGCAGGTGGGCCACGATGTCGCGTTGGGTCGGCTCGTCGGCCGTGGCCGTCAGCGCCAGGCGCGGCACGTCCGGGAACCGCTCCTTCAGCACCGCGAGCTGCGTGTACTCGGGCCGGAAGTCGTGCCCCCACTGGGAGACGCAGTGGGCCTCGTCGATGGCGAACAGGCAGGGACGGCACCGGGCCAGGAAATCGAGGAAGCCGGGCCGCATCAGCCGCTCCGGGGCCACGTAGAGCAGGTCGAGCTGGCCGGACTCCGCCCGCCGCTCCACGTCCCAGGCCTCGCGCGGGTCCAGGGAGGAGTTGAGGCAGGCCGCGCGCACGCCCATCTGGGTCAGTCCCTGAACCTGGTCCTGCATCAGGGCGATGAGCGGCGACACGCACACGCCCACCCCCGGCCGCAGCATGGCCGGAATCTGGTAGCACAGCGACTTGCCGCCGCCCGTGGGCATGAGCACCAGGCAGTCGCCGCCCGCCATGACCGTGTCGATGACGGGTTGCTGCAAGCCGATGAAGCGGTCGTAGCCGAAGACGGAGCCGAGGATTTCGAGCGGGGAGGCCATGCCCGGAGGGTAGGGCAAAGCGCCCTCCCTGGCAACGGAAACCCCGGCCCTTGCCAGTGGCGGATTACTCGGGTAATTTAGAGTAATTCTAGACCGGCGAATCCGCACGGGCCGCGCGCCCGAGCCGGAGCCCCCGCGCAGGGGCCACCCCAGGAGGACGACATGAAACGCATCATCCGCAATACCCTGACCGCCCTGGCCGCGACCCTGCTGGGCCTGACGCTGCTCGGAGGCTGCTTCCGCCAGCACATTGAATCCTCGACCCCGCCGGGCGTCACCCGGGTGGGCCCGACCCCCGCCGCCCGGAGCGACCACGCCGAACCGCCCAAGGTCATCGACGAGAGCGCGGCCACGCCCGAGGCCGCCAAGCCGCAGGAGCCGGGCCCGGTCATCGAGGAGACCTACGTGGTCGACGCGCCCAAGGAGGCCGAAGCCCCGGAACCCCAGGTCAGCGAAGGCGACCTGGACGCCGAGCCCGCCCCGGCCACGGCTCCGGCCGCCAAGCCCGCGCCCGCGCCCGCCGCCAAGCCTGCGGCCATCGCTCCCGAGGCCGACGCGGCCGTGGCCCCCGAAGTCATGGGCGACATGTTCTACGTCCAGGTCGGCTCGTTTTCCGAGCTGGAAAACGCCAACAAGGTGCTCGCCTCGCTCATCGACCGGGGATACGACGGCTCCAAGCTCGTCATGACCGACGACGGCCAGTTCCGCGTCCAGGCGGGCGCCTTCACCGACAAAACCGCCGCCCGCACCGCCCTCGACAAACTCCTGCCCGCCTTCAAGGGAGCCTTCATCCTCAAGGGCACGCCCGAATAGCCCCCTCCCGGACTTGCGGCGGCCTGCGAATCCGGTGGTCCCCCCGGAGAGGCCGCCGGCGGCATTCCATTGATGCCGCTTCGCCGCATCGGCAAAATGAAACGCCCCCGGACCGCAGTGGTCCGGGGGCGTTTCATTTATGAGGGGGTGTGTTGTTCTTTTAGAAGGCGTCTTCGGGGTTGATGGCTTCGATGCCAAGGGCGTCGCCGGCGGCCGGGCAGGTCAGTTTGCCCTTGTAGGTGTTGAGGCCGAGGAGGAAGCCGGGGTCGTCCTTGAGGGCGGCCAGGCCCTTGGCGGCCAGGCGGAGCGCGTAGGGCGCGGTCTGGTTGACCAGGGCGAAGGTGGAGGTGCGGGGCACTGCGCCGGGCATGTTGGCCACGCCGTAGTGGACCACGCCGTCGATGATGAAGGTCGGGTGGTCGTGGGTGGTGGGCTTGCTGGTTTCGACGCAGCCGCCCTGGTCCACGGCGACGTCGACGATGACGGAGCCTTCCTTCATGAGGGGCAGCATGTCGCGGGTGACCAGTTTGGGGGTCTTGCCGCCGGGCACGAGGACGGAGCCGATGACGAGGTCGGCGCGGGTGATGAGCTCGCGGATATTGGGTTCGGTGGACATCATGGTGGTGATGCGGCCCTGGAAGACGTCGTCGAGGTACTGGAGGCGGGCGTGGGAGAGGTCGAGGATGGTCACGCGGGCGCCCATGCCCATGGCGATGCGGGCGGCATTGGTGCCGACGATGCCGCCGCCGAGGACGAGGACTTCGGCCGGGTTGACGCCGGGCACGCCGCCCAGGAGGATGCCGCGGCCGCCCTGGGTCTTCTCCAGGAGGTGCGCGCCGACCTGGGTGGCCATGCGGCCCGCGACTTCGGACATGGGGGTGAGCAGGGGCAGGGTGCCGTCCTTGGAGCGCACGGTCTCGTAGGCGATGCCGGTGGTGCCGGACTTGAGCAGTGCGTCGGTCAGGTCGGGATCGGCGGCCAGGTGCAGGTAGGTGAAGAGGAGCAGGTCGCCGCGCAGGTAGCGGTATTCGCTTTCGATGGGCTCCTTGACCTTGATGACCATTTCGGCGGCCCAGGCCTCGCTGGCGGAGACCAGCTTGGCCCCGGCGGCCGCGTATTCATCGTCGGCCAGGCCGCTGCCCAGGCCCGCTCCGGCCTCGACGATCACGTCATTGCCCTGGCGGACCAGGGAGGACACCGCGCCGGGCGTCATGGCGACACGATTTTCCAGGGTTTTGATTTCCTTGGGGATACCGATAATCATGGGGGACTCCTCTTTGTGCGGTGCAGCGCCGCGGCAGCGGCCCTAGGGTTGTGAATTGAAGGATTCGACCACGGCGTCGGGGAGGCAGAGCCATTTACGCCGCGATTTCATGACCACGAAGGATTCGCTGGAGTTGATCCCGCCCACGCCGGACAGGTCCTGATCCAGGAAGTCGTACAGGTCGCCGATGTCTTCGGAGCAGACGATTTCCACAATGATGTCGTATCGCCCGGTAACCACGGCGCACCAGTTGACACGCGGCAGCGCGCCGATCTGGTCCAGTTTTTCGCCGAGCTGCTCGTGGCTGTGCACGGAAATGCCGACCAGGGCCACGGTCAGGCCCCTGGTGAGCATGGGGTCCACGAGCCCGGCGATCTTGAGCACGCCGGAGCGGATCAGGTTCTTCATGCGCGAGCGCACGGTGGGTGCGGTGACGCCCATGTCCTCGGCGATCTTGGCGGGGGAGAGCTGCCCGTCCCCGCTCAGGGCCGAGATGAGTCGGCGGTCGTTGCCATCGAGCATTTTCTTCATGCGTTCTTCCACGTTGCGAAATCTTTGCTTTCGGAAAAAATCTATGTGCGATTTTTACTTAAACGACAAATGAATTGTCAACTATTTTTTTATCCGCAATCACATGCGACAAAAATGGTAAACGCCGCCGGGCCGGGGAGGCGCGGCGGCGTTCCGGGGCTATAGGGATATATGTGCGGCGGCGAGGCTACCGGACCAGTCGCCAGGTGCCGTCGGGCTGGCGGTAGGCCCTGGCGTGGACGGTTTCGTGGCGGCCGTCGGGCATGGTGGCGCGCAGGGTGACGTCGCGCTCGATGCGGCCGTGGCGACGGCGGGGCGGGTGGGGCACGGCCCGGTAGCGGACGTGGCGGTCCGGGTTGTCCCAGTAGACGGGTTCTTCGGAGGGCGCGTTCTCCAGCACATGGGCGACCCGGGTGCGGTCCCCCTTGTCCATCTCGTTGCCGACCATGTAGCCGACGGCCGCGCCCACGCCCGCGCCGATGGCCGCGCCCGAGATCTTGTTCTTGAAGGTGAGCGCGCCCACGGTGGCCCCGATGAGGCCGCCCAGGCCCGCGCCGCTCTGGGCCTGGTTGGCCGCGCAGCCGGTGAGCAGGGAGAGGAAAAGGATGCAGGCGATGAGGTGCTTCATGGTGTTCTCCTGAAAGGGCTGTGGGCCCGTGCGTTTCGCCGGACAGGCAGCAACGGGCGTGCCGGGCAGGAGGTCTCCCGGAATAATTGATGTTTTTATCGGCGGCGGGTTGGGGAGCGCCGGGTGCGCGCCGGATTTTGCGCACCGGGATGCAGGAATGGTCCCCGGCGTGCCGGGCCTTGCGCGCCGGGTCGGGCCGTGGCATCAGGGTAGGTATATGACCCGGCCGCCGCTTTTCCGCATCTTCGCCCGCTTCCTTCGCCTGGGGCTGACCGCCTTCGGCGGCCCGGCCATGGTGCCCTACATCCGGGCCATGGCCGTGGACCGCGAGGGGTGGCTCGGCGAGGACGCCTTTCGCCTGGGCATGGGCGTGTGCCAGCTCATCCCGGGAGCCACGGCCATGCAGATGGCGGCCTACGTGGGGCTGCGGGCCAGGGGCGGGCCCGGAGCTCTGGCCGCCTACCTCGGGTTCGGCCTGCCCGCCTTTCTGCTCATGGCGGGGCTCTCGGAGTTCTACTTTTCGGCGCACGGGACGCCCGCAGTGGCGGCCGCCTTCGGCGGCTTGCAACTGGTGGTCATCGCCCTGATCCTGCACGCGGCCATCAATTTCGCCCGGCGCTACCTGGACACCCTGGCCGCCAAGCTCCTGGCGAGCCTGGCCGGAATCTGGCTCGGCCTGGGAGGCGACCCGATCCCGGCCCTGGCGGCGATCTGCGTCCTGGCGCTGTTCGTCTGCCGCGACGAGGCGGGCGGCGCGGCCGTGGCCGAGGTCCCGCCCGTGGCCGGGCGGCCGCTCCTGTCGGCCCTGGTCTTCCTGGCCGGGCTGTTGCTTTTCCTGGGCCTGCTGGCCCTGGCCTCGCCGAAGCTCCTGGACCTGGGCGCGCTCATGGTCAAGATCGACTGCTTCGCCTATGGCGGGGGGTACGTGTCCGTGCCGCTCATGCTGCACGAGGTGGTGGAGGCGCGCGGCTGGCTGACCGGCGCGCAGTTCATGGACGGCATCGCCCTGGGCCAGGTCACGCCCGGCCCCATCGTCATGACCGGGGCCTTTGTGGGCTACGCCGTGGCCGGGCTGGCCGGGGCGGTGGCGGCCACGGTCGCGGTCTTTTCGCCGTCGCTCATCTTCCTGTGCGCGGCGGCGCCCTTTGCCGACCGGCTGATCCGTTCGCCCCTGGCCCGGCGCGCCCTGCGCGGCAGCCTGGTCTCCCTGGTGGGGCTCATGGCCGCCGTGGCCGCGCGTTTCCTGGTTTCGGTCCACTGGGGCCCGGCCGAGATCGCCGTCGGGCTGGCCGCTTTCGTGGCCCTGCGCCGGGGCGTGGACGTGCTTTGGGTGATCCTGGCCGGGGCGGCCGTCTCGGCCTTGCTGCTCTAGCCCTTCTCCAGGTTGAACAAACGGCCCGCGCCTGATACCAAGGCGGAGGACGGAAAAACGGGCGTCGCCCGCTTCGCCGCCACCTTTCTCCAACCGACAGCTCCGGGGTGGCCCATGTTCGAATCCGACCGACCGTACACTTTCGACCGCGTGGTCCGCATGGTCCTGGCCCTGGCTGCGGGCGCGGGGATCATCTGGCTCCTGGGCCACCTGGCCGACGCCCTGGTTCCCTTTGTGGCCGCGCTGCTGCTGGCCTACCTGCTCAATCCCGTGGTCACGGCCCTGGAGCGGCGGGTCCGCAGCCGGTCGGCCGCCGTGTTCCTGACCGTGGCCGGGCTGGCCGCGCTCCTGGTCGGCCTGGCCTGGCTCGTCGTGCCCCGTGTGGCGGCGGAGTTCTCGGCCATGGGGGCGGTCCTGCGCCAACTGGCCGACGACTCGGGCCTGGCCGCCAGGGTGCGCGCCTTCCTGCCGCCCGACCTCTGGCAGTGGCTGCGCGACTTCGCGACCCGGCCGGACGTCCAGGCCCTGTTCAGCGGCGAGGGGGCCATGAATCTGCTGAAGAGCGGGTCCGAGCACCTGCTGCCCGGCATCGGCAGCGTGCTCCAGGGCACCCTCGGGGTGCTCGGCGGGCTGGTCAGCGCGGGCGTGGTCCTGCTCTACCTGGTCTTTCTGCTGGCGGATTTCGGCCGCATCCGCGAGGGATGGCGGGGCTACCTGCCCGAACCGTGGCGCGACCGCGCCGTTGCCTTCGCGACAGAGTTCGAGGCCACCATGCGCCGCTACTTCCGCAGCCAGGTGGTCATCGCCCTGCTGGTGGGCGCGCTCCTCTCCATCGGATTCCTGCTGATCGGCCTGCCCCTGGCCGTGGTGCTGGGCATGCTCATCGGCGTGCTGAACATCGCGCCCTACCTGGGCACCCTTGGCATCATCCCGGCCGTGCTGGCGGGGATGCTCTCCGCGCTGGAGACCGGGGGCTCGCCCCTGGTCGGGGCCGGGCTGGTCCTGCTGGTCTGCGGCGCGGTCCAGGCCGTGCAGGACCTGTTCCTGGTGCCGCGCATTCAGGGCGAGAGCCTGGGGCTCACCCCGTGGATGATCCTGCTCTCCCTGTCCGTGTGGGGCAAGCTGCTGGGCTTCCTCGGCCTGCTCGTGGCCCTGCCCATGACCTGTCTGTGCCTGTCCTGGTACCGCCGCTGGCTGGCCGAGGGACAGGCCCGCAGGCAGGACGCCGTCAGACCTTGATCCCGGCCTCTCCGGCCAGCTTCCGGCACTCGCCCGACGACTTGGCCAGCCGTTCCAGCAGGTTCCGGCTCATGCGCTCGACGTACTCGAAATAGTAGCGCAGCCCGTACTCCCGCTTTGATCCGTCGCCCTCGAAGCACCAGCGGTGGAACCGGCGGTTGTAGAACTCCTCGAACCGTTGCAGCATGTAGGAGATGTTGGTCCGGTCCATCTGCCCCAGGATGGCCATGCCCTTGGCCACGAAGACCGGGCCGCTCTCCTGCAACAGATGCTCCGAGACCTGGCGGACGTTGCGCCACAGTCCCGCCTCCCGCCGCAGGAAGTCCGCCGCCCCGGCGAAATTGCGGCAGGTCGGGCCGACCCGGAACAGCGCGGCGTGCGCCGCGTCCACGTCCCAGGGCTCCAGCGCCGGGGCCTCGTCGTATTCGATGCCCCGGCCGTAGAGGATGCTTTGGCGCGAGGTGTTGACGCAGGCCATGCCGGACAGCCGGACGACCTCGGCCAGCCACAGGGCCGCGTCCCGGAAGTTGAGCGTGGTGTAGAGGGTCTCGCCGAACGGCGTGGTCACCGGACAGAGCTGGGGATGGCGGTTGATGAGCGGCCGCTCCGCCGAGATCGGGGCGTCCTTGACCGTACCCTGCACGTAGTTGAGCCCCCAGGGGTTGTTGGAGCAGAGCTGCGCGCCCACCAGCACGGTCCGCGCGCAGCCCAGGTACTCGGCCAGGCTGAAGGCCGTGGAGATGACCGAGCCGTGCAGCCGCAGCTTGCCGCGATGGCCGAAGACGTCCGGCAGGTAGTCGTCGAAAAGGAACTTCTGCACGAACCGGTCGTCCCCCAGGTCGCACAGGCACTGGGCCACCAGGATGGTCTCCGGCATTCGGGGGATGTGGGAAAAGACCTTGCCCGCGATGAGCGAAACGTCGTTGATCACCGCCATGTGCGGGTGGATGCCCGCCTCGGCCAGGGGCTTGAGGGCGTTGTTCACCGCGATGACCACGGCCCGGTCCCGGTTCGCGCGGATGTAGTCCAGCCGGGTCGCCAGGTCCGGCCCGGCGGCCACCAGGATGGCGCTGCCGCCCCGCATACGGTTGCGCAGTCGGGAGAGCTCGGGAAAGCGCAGGAATGCCGGAACGTTGTCAAAAGCGTGGGCCACCTGGTCGAAGATGTAGCTCCGTTTGATGTCCCGGAGGGGGTGCGACCGGGCCAGGAACTGGCCGCTCAGCGGATAGACGGCGTGGCGGTAATGGAGAATCTCCATGTACTCGATCACCCCGTCCGCCCACTCGCCGTAGTCCCGGCGGATGCGTTCGGTCAGGAAAAAGGCGGGCGTCCCCCGCTTGAACAGGGGCGAGGGCAGCATGTCCATCAGGGCCGGGTTGAACGAGCGCGGATCGCCCGTGAACAGAAAGAACCCCTCGCGGTTGAGCCGGGGCAGCCCCGCGGTCTCCAGGAACGCCTCCAGCGCCCGGTCGTCCGCCTCGAACAAGAAGACCAGGGCGTCACGCTGCGCCATGGCCGCCCGGAACTCCGGGCTGTCCGCCGCGCCGAGAAAGACGAACAGACGCGTCCGGCCCAGGGCCTCGGCCATGGTCGTGTCCGGCTTGAAGAGGACAAACGCCGGGGGCTTCGAGTCCCCATAGGGGAATTGGTAATGGGGCGACTCGTAACGACAGAACTGGTTGTGGCCGGAATACGCGTGCGGCCCGGGGTCCGGCGAGCCGCCGTCCGCAACCGGCACGTCCTCGCCCCGGCAGAGGATGCCGATTTCCACCAGGGCCGCTATTTTATTGTTTTCCATGGTTGTTCGGGAGTGCTGCGGCGGAAGGGAAACCCCGGACGCCGGGTTCGTGACACTGTGCGGGAAAATGACCTCCCGGCCGGATATTGTCAAGGCGGGGCGCGCTTCTCCGGTTGCCCGTGGCCCGGCTTTGGCGTATCAGGAGTCCATGAAAATCGGCGTGCTTCAGATCAATCCCGTGGTGGGCGACCTGGACGGCAACGCGGAGCGCATCGCCCGCGCCGCCCGCGAAGCCACCGCCATGGGCGCGGACCTCTGCCTGACCCCGGAGCTGGCCCTGACCGGCTACCCCCCCCGCGACCTGCTCCTCTACGACGCCTTCGTCGCCCGCGCCCGCGCCCGCGCCGACGCACTCGCGCGCGAACTCGCGGACCAGGCCCCGCTCCTGCTCGGCTGCGCCGAACCCAATCCCGGCCCCGGCAAGCAGGTCTTCAACTGCGCCCTCTGGTGCGAACGCGGCCAGGTCCGCCGGACCTTCCGCAAAACCCTCCTGCCCACCTACGACGTCTTCGACGAGGCCCGCTACTTCGAGCCCGCGCCGCCCGGCAATCCCGAGGCCAACATCCTCCGCTTCCAGGGCCGGACCATCGCCGTCACCATCTGCGAGGACGCCTGGAACGACAAAGACTACTGGGAACGCCGCACCTACGCCCGCGACCCCCTTGAAGAGGCCGCCGCGCACGCCCCGGACCTCATCGTCAACCTCTCCGCCTCGCCCCTCTCCCTGGGCAAGCAGGCCCTGCGCGTCGACATGCTCTCCGCCGTGGCCCGCAAATACCGCGTCCCCCTGGTCTACGCCAACCAGACCGGCGGCAACGACGACCTGGTCTTCGACGGCCGCTCCCTCGCCTTCGCGCCCGACGGCGCCCTCATCGCGCGCGGCGCGCCCTTCGCCGAGTCCGTCTTTCTCGTGGATACCGCCAGCCGGCTCCCCCTCACCGAGCCCGACCTCGCCCGCGAAGACGAAACCTGGCGGGCCCTGGTCACCGGCACCGGCGACTACGCCCGCAAATCCGGCTTCTCCACCGCCCTGATAGGCCTCTCCGGCGGCATCGACTCCGCCCTCACCGCCGTCATCGCCGCCCAAGCCCTGGGACGCGAAAACGTCACCTGCGTGCTCATGCCCTCCCCCTACTCCAGCCGGGGCTCCATCGACGACTCCCTCGCCCTGGCCCAAAACGTCGGCCTCAAGACCATCACCCTGCCCATCGAGCCCATCATGCGCTCCTTCGCCGACACCCTGGCCGAACCCTTCGCCGGACTGCCCGAAGACATCACCGAGGAAAACATCCAGTCGCGCATCCGGGGCAACCTGCTTATGGCCCTCTCCAACAAGTTTCGCGCCCTGCTCCTCACCACCGGCAACAAAAGCGAACTCGCCGTGGGCTACTGCACCATCTACGGCGACATGTCCGGCGGCTTCGCAGTCATCGCCGACGTGGACAAGACCTCCGTCTTCCGCCTCGCCCGCTGGTACAACCAGACCATCGCCCCGCACATCCCCGAAGCCATCCTCACCAAGCCCCCGTCCGCCGAACTGCGCCCGGACCAAAAGGACGAGGATTCCCTCCCGCCCTACGACACCCTGGACGCCATCCTCGCCCTGCACATCGAACACCACCAGACCGCCGACCAGATCAGCGCCAAAGGCTTCGACCCCCAAACCGTCGCCCGCGTCCTCACCCTCGTGCGCGGCGCGGAATTCAAACGCCGCCAGGCCGCTCCCGGCATCAAACTCACCCCCCGTTCCTTCGGCACCGGCTGGCGCATGCCGCTCGCCTGCAAACGCAACCTGTAGCGGGCGACGGCGGATCGGCAGGGGGAAGAATGCCTCCGGGGGCCCCTTCGGGGAGACCAGGGCGCTGCCCTGGACCCGCCAAAGGCAGCCTTATCGCTGCTGTCTTCATCCGTGTAAGGATCGAAGACTCGCCAACGGCTGAAGCTGGAATCCACTCTCCGCTTTCGCGGAGGGGGGCGTAGCTCGCTCAAGCGACGCATGTCCGCGGGGACGGACTGCCCGCTCGCCCCCGCCGTGCCGGGTAACGGCTGGAGCCGAAGAAAGCGGGCGGAGCGACGCACTGCTTACCGGGGCACCCCCCGCCGCACGTCCGCTCTCGCCCGGCCTGCTATTCCAGATCGCGGTCGCTGAGGCCGATGAGGTAGAGGATGGAGTCCAGTCCGAGGGTGGAGATGGACTGCCGGGCGCCCTGTTTGACTTTGGGTTTGGCGTGGAAGGCGATGCCGAGTCCGGCGAGGTTGAGCATGGGCAGGTCGTTGGCGCCGTCGCCCACGGCGATGACCTGTTGGAGGGAGATGTTTTCCTTGGCGGCGATTTTCTGGAGCAGATCGGCCTTGCGTTCCGCGTCCACGATTTCGCCCAGGGCCTTGCCGGTGAGTTTGCCGTCCACGATTTCGAGTTCGTTGGCGTAGACGTAGTCGATGCCGAAGCGGTTCTTGAGGATATTGCCGAAGTAGGTGAAGCCGCCGGAGAGGATGGCGATGGTGTAGCCCACGTGCTTGAGGGTGGAGATGAGGCGTTCGGCCCCTTCGGTCATGGGCAGGCGTTCGGCCACGGATTTGAGCACGGATTCGTCGAGCCCTTCGAGGAGAGAGAGGCGTTTGCGCAGGGACTGCTTGAAGTCCAGTTCGCCGCGCATGGCGGACTCGGTGATGGCGGCGACCTGGTCGCCGACGCCCGCTTCCTTGGCCAGTTCGTCGATGACCTCGGCCTGGATGAGGGTGGAGTCCATGTCGAAGGCGACGAGGCGGCGGTTGCGGCGGAAGAGGTTGTCCTCCTGGAAGGCGATGTCGGCCTCCAGCTCGGCGGAGATTTCGAGGAAGCGGGAGCGGATGGCGGCGATGTCGTTGGGGGTGCCGCGCACGGTGAGCTCCACGCAGGCGCGCGAGGATTGCAGCGCGCCGCCGTCCAGGGGCACGCGGCCCGAGAGGCGGTGGATGGTGTCGATGTTCAGCCCGGCGTCGGTGACGATCTGGGTGACGGCGGCGATCTGTTTGGCGGTCAGGGCGCGGGCCAGGAGGGTGATGATGTGGCGCTGTTTGTCCGCGCCCCGGACCCAGGTGTTGTAGTCGGCCTCGTCCAGGGGATGGAGGCGCATGGTCACGCCCAGCTCGTGGGCCTTGAAGAGCAGGTCCTTGAGCACGGGCTGGGAGTCCGAGCGCAGGCGGATGAGGATGCCGAGCGTCAGGAAATTGTGGATGACGACCTGGCCGATGTCCAGGACGTCCACGTCGTAGTCAGCGAGCACGCCGGAAAGTTCCTTTGTCAGTCCGGGGCGGTCGCCGCCGGTCACGTGCACCAGTATGATTTTTTCCATGTTCTCCTCTCGGTCGCGCGGGTTCGGCGGACTTTGGCACAAATTCGCCCGGCAGTAAATGCGCGGGGCCGCGCCGGTCCCGGCCGTCCGCATGTCGGAACAGATGATCATTTATAATGTGTCTTTGCCGGATTAATGATATTTCAAAAAACGATCCGTTGTCGTGCATCACCGTACAAGGAGGCAAGCATGAATCCTGGGGCTCTCATTCCCACCCCGGACGCCATTCCGGTGGGCTGGGTCTGGTTCGAGGGGCTGAACATCCTGACGTTCGCCCTGCACATCCTGATGGTCAACGTGTTGGTGGGCGGCGCGGCGGCGGCCCTGTACCTGCGGTGGCGGCGCGACCCGGCGGCAGCGGCCTTTTCCGGCAGGCTGCCCACGGTCTTCGCCCTGACCGTCAATTTCGGGGTGGCTCCGCTCCTCTTCCTGCAGGTCATTTACGGCAATCTGTTCTACACCAGCTCCATTCTTTCGGCGGGCTGGTGGCTGGCGGTGGTGGGGCTGCTCATCTGCGGATACTATCTGCTTTATATCCACCAGCACGCGGCCCGGCGGGGCGGGGGAGGCGGCTCCCTGCTGCTCGGGCTCGGGCTGATCCTGTGCATCGCGCTGGTCATGACCAGCGTGGTTTCGCTGATGATCCGGCCGACGGCCTGGTCCGTGGGGATCGGCGGGAGCGCGGGGGCGTTCCTGAACGTTTCGGACCCGACCTTTGCGCCGAGGTCCCTGCATTTCCTGTTCGCCTCGCTGGCCGTGGGAGGTCTGGCTCTGGCGCTGTACGCCCGGTGTTCGGGCGGCGGGGCCAACGTGGAGGCGGGGATGAAGGCGTTCTTCGTGTTCACCCTGGTCCAGATGGCCACCGGGCTGTGGTGGCTGATGGCCCTCGGCCGTCCGGTGCTGCTCGCCTTCCTGGGCGACTCCCCCCTGGCCACGGCGACGCTGCTGGCGGCCGTCGCCTGTTCCGTGGGCGCGCTGGCGGCGGGCGCCGCGCGCAAGCCGGTCCCGGCCGCGGCCTGGACCGTGCTGACCGTGCTGGCCATGGCCGGGGTGCGCGCCCTGGCCCGGTCGGCCACGCTTGCTCCCTGGTTTTCGCCCGCGAGCCTGAAGGTCACGGGCGAGTTCTCGCCCCTGGTCTTTTTCCTGGGCACGCTGGCCGTGGGGCTGGCGGTGGTGGCGTACATGCTGAGGCTCGCCTTCGGCGGGAAGGAGGGCTAGGCCATGCAGTACCCCATTTGGGAACTCACCACCCTGGGCGGCGGCTTCTTCATCGCCCTGATCGCTGTCTTTCACGTCTTCGTGGCCCACTTCGCGGTGGGCGGCGGTTTTTTCCTGCCGGTCTTCGAGTCCATGGCCTACAAGCGGGAGTCACCGGCGCTTCTGGACTACGTGAAGAAGCACACCAAATTCTTCCTGCTGGTGACCATGGTCTTCGGCGGCATGACGGGCGTGGGCATCTGGTTCACCATTTCGGTGCTGGCCCCGGCGGCCACGTCCACGCTCATCCACACCTTCGTCTTCGGCTGGGCGGCGGAGTGGGTCTGCTTCCTGGCCGAGATCGTGGCCCTGCTCCTCTACCACTACCGGTTCGACAAGATGCGCCGCCGCGACCACCTGGTGGTGGGCTGGCTCTATTGCGTGTTCGCCTGGCTGTCGCTCCTGCTCATCAACGGCATCATCGGCTTCATGCTCACGCCGGGCGGCTGGCTTGAGGGCGGCGGGTTCTGGGCCGGGTTCTTCAACCCGTCCTTCTGGCCTTCGCTCTTTTTCCGCACGTCCATGGCGGCCATGATCGCCGGGCTGTTCGGCTTCATCACGGCCCACCGCATCCCGGACGCCGAGGCCCGCGAGGCCGTGTACCGCGCCTGCGTGCGCTGGACGGTGATCCCGGTCCTCCTGGCCGTGGGCTTCGGCTGGTGGTACACGGCGGCGCTGCCGCCCGAGGCGCTGGAGCGCCTGGCGGTCAAGGCCGCGCGCATCACCCGGTTCTACCGCCTGGCGCCGGTCTTCGCGGCCGCCACCTTCGTGGCCGGGGCCGTGCTGCTGGTCCGGCTGCCCAGGGGCGCGCGGGTGGCCCTTTCGGCCGTGCTGCTGGTGTTCGGCTTCTGCTTCCTCGGCTCCTTCGAGTTCCTGCGCGAGGCCGCACGCAAGCCGTACCTGATCCACGGCTTCATGTATTCCACCCAGGTCCGCACGGCGGACGTGGCCCGCTTCGCCGAGACCGGCGTGCTGCCGACGGCGCGGTGGGTCAGGCATCACGAGATCACGGACGCGAACCGTGTCGAGGCGGGCCGGGAGCTCTTCCAGATGCAGTGCTCGCCCTGCCACTCGGTGGGCGGGCCCATGAACGACATCCTGCCGCTGACCGAGAAGTATCCGGTCATCGGCATGGACGCCAAGCTGTCGGGCATGGGCAAGCTCCAGTCCATGATGCCGCCGTTCGCGGGGAACCTGGCCGAGCGGCTCGCCCTGGCCACCTACATCGTGGACGGGCTGCACGGCGGCAAGCCGGGCAACATCCCCTTTGCCGGCCGCAACCTGCCGGTGGACATCCCGTCCTTTGACAGGGAAAAGGCCGAATACGTGCTGCTCGCCTGGAACAACCTGGGTATGCACTGCATCTCCGACGCTTATGCCGAGTGGGTGCTCCTGCCCCCGGCCAACGACCTCTTCGCCCAGCTCGTCCGGCGGGGCGACAAACCCGCGGTGGTCACCTCGGGCGTCAGGATCACCTACTTCGTGGAGCCCGGGTTCGAGAACCCGTCCAAGGTCTGCGACTTCTGGACGCACGCCAAGAGCCTGTTCGGGGCGCAGCCGCCGGACAACGTGGGCCTGGCGGGCAACGGCCTGAAGGGCGAGATGAAGTACCACGAGGACCACAAGTGGTTCGAAGCGGCCCTGATCCCGGTCAAGCCCTACCCCGAGACCGGCGGTTTCAACCCGTATCCCCTCTTCACCGTCCAGGCCCGCGACGAGAAGACCGGCGAGCTCCTGGCCGAGACCCGGACCGCGGCCCCCACCTCCACGGAGATGGGCTGCAAGAACTGCCACGGCGGCCCCTGGAAGGTGGACAACCTGGCGGGCATCTCCGCCCGGACCGGCCGCGACGTGCTCATGTCCCACGACCGGCTGAGCAACACCGAGCTGGCGGCGGCGGCCCAGGGGGGCGCGCCCCGGCTGTGCCAGAGCTGCCATCCCGACCCGGTCCTCGGGGCCGAGGGACAGCCCGGGCTGCTCAACCTGCCCGCGGCCATCCACGGCTTCCACGCCAACTTCCTGTCCGGCCGGGGCTCCGAAGCCTGCGCCTACTGCCATCCCAACCGGCCCGACGGGCCGACCCGCTGCCTGCGCGGCGTGCACGCCCAGGCCGACATCGGCTGCGTGCGCTGCCACGGCTACCTGGAGGACCACGCCCTCTCGCTGCTCAAGCACGAGGACGAGGCGGGCAAGGCCGGGGCCAGGCGGCTCATGGCCAACCTGAGCCCGCGCCTGGGCGAGAGCAAGGAAGCCATCAACCCGCGCCTGCCCTGGATGCAGGAGCCGGACTGCGCCACCTGCCACGTCGCCTACGGCGTGAAGCCCGACCGGAAGACCTCCGTGGCCTTCAACGCCTGGACCAGGGGCGGGCCCGGCCTCTACCGCTTCACCGGCGACAAGCTGGGGGCCCTGGCCTGCATCGCCTGCCACAACAGCCCCCACGCCAACTATCCGACCGTCAACAAGTACGGCAGGAACCGCGACAACATAGGGCCCATGCAGTACCAGGGCAATCCGCGCACCATCGGCGCGGACGGCAACTGCGGGGTCTGCCACCTCAAGGAGGTGACGGCCAACGCCCATCACACGGGCAGGTAGCCGCCATCGCGCCTGGACCGGGGCGGGGGGAGCGCGCCCCCCGCCCCTTTTCCTTTCGGGAAATGGTTTGTGCACCGTCTTGTGCTGTTTTCATTCACGATGTATGCTTGATGGCAGTGCCGATGACGGCGCTCAGCCCGATGGAGGAGGCATGACCACTCCGGACGACCACACGGCGAATCGCCGCAAGAGGGTGCACGGCCAGGACTTTCCGAACAGGGAAGAGCGGTGCCGGTACGTTGTCGAGCGCATCGAGGAAAAGCTCGACGACTACGATGGGTACGACTTCTCCCTGCGCCAGGTCCGCGCCCTGAACATCTTTTTCGACCTCGCCCAGGAGTTTCGCGGGCGGGAGATGTTCTACGCCGTCTGCCTGATGCTGCCCCGGGCCCTGTTCGGGCTGGAGAGCCGCCTCTACCTGCTGGAGGCCGAAGACACCTTCGTCCTGGCCGGATGCTCCGCCGGGGATTGCGAGCTTGAGCGCACCCGGACCTGGGACGCCGAGCTCTCGCCGCGGATCGTGGACAGCAACGGCTCACTGTTCATCCCCATCCCGTGCAACCCGGAATACGCGGACCTGCTCTCCTTCGTGCCGCCCCACAACATCCTGGGCTGCTTCGAGCTCTACCCCTGCGGGGGATTGGAGCCGCGCGACCGGCTCTTCCTGGAAAAATACGTCAACCGCATCGGCTACCAGCTCCACCAGCGCATCATCCGCGCCCACAACCGCGAGCACCTGAGCTTCATCAAGTCCATGGTCCAGGACATCGGGCACAACGTCATCGTGCCCAACATGTACTTCAAGCTCTATTTCAACCGGCTCAAGCGGCGCATCGAGGAGCTGCACGTCACCACCGAGAAGGTCCTGACCAGTCTGGTCCGCTGCGGCGACGAGGCCGCCGTGAACGAGGGCAACCGCCTGGCCGTCACCGCCGCCGCCATCGAGGCCCAGTACCAGGAGATCTACCGCCACTACGAGACCACCTCCATGTTCCTGGAGACCCTGCTTCGCCGCCGCCATTTCGAGGAGGGGCGCTACGTCCTGGTCAAGCGCTCGGCCGATCTGCTCACCGGGGTCATCGAGCCGCAGATCGAGCGCTACCGCCAGCGGCTGGAGGAGCGGGGCATCGAGATCGGCTGCCCCCTCGATGGCGAGCAGGAGCCCTCGGTCCGTTTCGTCATGGACCGTGGGCTGATCTCCCAGGTCTTCGCCAACCTGGTCTCCAACGCGGTCAAGTACACCGAGATAGCCACCCTGCCCGACGGCCGGACCGGCAAATTCATGACCTACGGCTGGCGGAGCGTGCCCGACGCCTTCGGGCCGGGCAGGCCCGGCGTCCGCCTCTGGCTGACCACCTCGGGCAAGCCCCTGGACCTGGCCAATCCCATGGACGTCTTCAGGCCCGGCTTCCGCGCGCCCAACGTGGCCCACGAGCAGGGCACCGGCCGGGGCCTCTACTTCTGCCGCCAGGTGGTGGAGCTCCACGGCGGCAGCGTGGGCTACAGCCACAACGACTGCGGCAACGAGTTCTACTTCCTCCTGCCCGACGAGAAGGAGGAGGGCGCCACGCAGCCCTTGACCGGAGCGCCCGTCGCCGGATAGGCTTTGGCTCCTGACAAGGGAGCCCGCCATGAGCCCGGAAACGTATCTCGCCTTTCTCGCCGCCACCATCGTCGTCCTGGTCATTCCCGGACCGACCATCATGCTCGTGGTCAGTTGCTCGCTGACGGCGGGCAAGCGCGCGGCCCTGCCGCTGGCCCTCGGGGTCGGCCTGGGCGACACCGTGGCCATGGCCGCCTCCCTGGCCGGGCTCGGCGCGCTGATGGCCGCCTCGGCCGCGCTCTTCACCGCCCTCAAGTGGATCGGCGCGGCCTACCTCATCCACCTCGGGGTCAAGACCTGGCGCTCCCGGCCCGAACTCGCTGCCGACCTCGCCCGCATCCGTCCCGCCTCCGGCCGGGCCGACGCCCTGCGCGCCTTCGTCGTCACCGCCACCAACCCCAAGTCCATCGCCTTCTTCTGCGCCTTCATGCCGCAGTTCATCGACCACGCCAGCCCGATCCTGCCCCAGGAACTGATTATGGGCGCGACCTTCGTGACCCTGGCCGTGGTCAACGCCGCGCTCTACGCGCTCCTGGCCGCCCGGGCCAGCGCGGCCGTCACAAACCCGCGCACCATGAAGGCCGTCAACCGCGTCGGCGGCTCCGCCCTGATTGGCGCGGGCCTCCTCACCGCCGCCCTCAAGCGCACCTAGCGGACTGGCCCAGAACGGCGCTCTGCTTCGTCGCTGCGAAGAGATCACAAATCCGCAGGGCAGCGGATTCGGACGCCTGCTTCGCCGCCGCCCCGCAGGGGTGAGCCCCGGGACGGGGCGAATCCAATCCTCGCGAACGGGGAGTACGCTTCGGGCTTGTCGCTTCTTGCTCCTCGCGTCTCTCCATTCTGGGGCGGCCCGCTTTGTCGCGGGGCTTGGGGGGGCGGTCGCCAGGTTCGGGCGGCCCGCCCTTTTTTCTTTTCGCGGCCTGTCCGCCGACTGCGCCATTCCGCCGGATCGAAACTTTCACAAGGAAGGTGTGGAATACTATCGGGGAAAAATATATAAAATCACGGCATAGGTAATAGCCGGACCGGAGGGTCATTGCCGGATTCCGGCGCAACGGCACCGGCGCGGGCGTGGCGGCGCGCGGGCGCGGACGGTGCAGCGGGGTAGGGATGCCGATGGGGAAGCGAAAATTCCGATGGGCGGCGTGGGGCCGCCTGTTGCCGCTCGTGCTGGCCGTATTGCTTGCGGGGTGCGCCGATCCGGCCGACAGGGCCGGGGAGCAGCTCGGGCTTCAGGCCCTGACCCTGAATGCCGCCCTGGTCCGGGCGCGCCAGGGCATCGAGGCCATCCGGGACGAAATCGGGCGGACCTTCGCCGCCACGGACCTGGACCGGGTCCCGGGCGACCTGGACCCGGACTGCGCGTATTTCGAGGGCAAGGCCTTCTACAAGAAGGACGTGGGCGGCTGCGGCATGTGGGCGTCCGGCCTTATTCCCATCGGGGAGGCGGAGCGGCGGCGAATCCGGGTCCTGCGCGGCTTTGAGCAGCCCATCATCGACTACGCGCGGGCCAACGAGATGGTGGAGCTGGCCTACGTCCTGACCACGGACCACGTCGGGATGTTCTACCCGCCCTTCGACGCCGTCTCCCTGCTGCCGCCGGGAGTGGATTTTCATGAGGCCTACAAGCCGTTCTCCCTGACCGAGCCCGAAAGCGACCCCGGGCGCAAGACCGTCTGGGTCGACACCTACATCGACGCCACGGGCAACGGCTACGTGAGCACGGCCTCGGCTCCGGCCTATGCGGGCGACGCCTTCCTGGGCGCGGTGGGGTGCGACATCATGCTCGAAAAAGTGGGACGGACCTTTCTGCGCAAAGACCGGATGCAGATGCTGGTGGACCGCCACTCGCTGGTGCTCTGCGCCACCGAGCCCCTGCGGCGCGCGCTCCCGCTCCAGGCGCTCGGCATCTACTACTACACCGACAGCGTGGAGACGGACGAATACGCCCCGGAGGAGTTCAGGCTGGCCAACAACCCGGACGAGTCGATCCGCCGCCTCGGCGAAACCCTGTTCAGGGAGGACCGGTTCCACGTCACCCTGGACGGGGAGCACTACACCTGCTCGGTCGCGACCGTCCCGGAGACTGGGTGGCGGCTCGTCGAGCTGACGCGGTAAGGGGCGCGCCGTGCTCATCCGTTCACGGCTGTCGGCCAGCGTCTGCGTCGCGGCGGTCCTGCTGTCGGTGTCCTGCCTGCTCAGCTACTACATCGTCAACGTCTTCTCCGGGTCCATCGCCACCCTGACCGAGCTGCGCCACCGCAAGGAGCAGCTCCTGCTCAAGGAGCTGTCCATCCTGAGCGCCGTCCACCGGGAGGTCCTGGAGTCGGGCCATCCCGGCGCGGCGGACGTCGCGGCCTCGTACCGGAACCTGGACGGCATGGCCAAGGACTTCTACGACTCCCTGCGCGAGCTGGCCGGGGACGCCTCGGTGGACCAGGCGTCCCTGCACGACGTGTCCCGGTCCTTCCACGCGGTCTTCGTCTTTTCCAAGCGGCTGCTGCACTCCATAGACGAGGACCAGCTCACGCCCGACGCCGTTCGGCATCTCAGCCGCATTCAGGGCGAGCTCTCCGACCGGCTCAAGGTGCTCTACGAACGGTCGAACGAGGCGCTTGAGGCGAGGCTCTCGGCCATGCAGCGGCGGCTGAACGCCCTGGCCCTGCTGGCCCTGGCCCTGGTCGTGCTGTCCGGCGGCGGGCTGCTCTACGTCTTTTCCGCCACGGGCCGCCACCTCATCACGCCGCTTACCGAGCTGGCCCGGACCATCGTCCGCTACAAGGTGGACCGCACCGCGCGCGTGGAGTGCAAGGGCAGCGACGAAGTGGCCATGGTCGGGGTCATCTTCAACCAGGTGGCCGACGAACTGGACAACCGCGAGATCGAGCTGCTGGAGACCCGGCGCGAGCTGATGCGCATTTTCGACAACTCCTGGGAGGGCATCGCCCGCCTCTCGCCCGGCGGCGGGTTTCTGCTCGTCAGCCCGAGCCTGTTGCGTCTGTTCCAGTACGGGGAGGAGGAGCGCGACGACCTGATGGCCGCCAACTTCGCGGCGCTGTTCGTCGATCCCGGCCAGTGGGCGGCCCTTGTCCGGGCGCTGGAGGACGGGGAGCCGAGGGTCTCCCTGGAGGCGGAGTTCCGCAAGCGGGACGGCCGTCGGTTCTGGGGCCGGGTCCGGGCCAGCCGGACGGTGCTGGCCTCGGGCGAGGCGGCGGTGGACGTCTACCTGGCCGACGTGACCTCCGAGGTGGTCAAGAAGCAGTTGGTCATGGCCAAGGAGTTCGCCGAGGCGGCCAGCGAGGCCAAGACCCAGTTCCTGGCGGTCATGAGCCATGAAATCCGGACCCCGCTCTTCGCCGTGCTGGGCATGGTCGAGGTCCTGGAGGACACGCCGACCGACCCGACCCAGGACCGGTGCATCGAGACCCTCCGGGCGGCCGGGAGCCAGCTTCAGTCCGTCATCGACAACATCCTCGACTTTTCCAGGATCGAGTCCGGGCGGGTGGAGGTCGTGTCCGAGCCTTTCGACTTCGCCGAGGTCTGCCGGGACCTGGACCTGCTCTTCACGCCCCTGTGCCGTCCCAAGGGGCTGCGCCTGGCCTGCCGCGTCGCGCCCGGCCTGACCCCCAAGCGCATCGGCGACGCGGGCAAGATCCGCCAGGTCATGGTCAACCTCGTCTCCAACGCCATCAAGTATACCAACGAGGGGGCCATCGAGGTGGACATCCTGCCCAGCGGCGAGGCCGGGGGGGACGTGGTCATCTCCGTGAGGGACACGGGCATCGGCGTGGCCGGGGAGCACCTGGAGAGCATCTTCGACCCCTTCACCCAGGAGGACCGGAGCACCACCCGGGCCTTTGGCGGGGCCGGGCTGGGACTGGCCATCACCCAGCGCCTGGTCAGGGCCATGGGCGGCGATATCTCGGTGGCCAGCGAGGTGGACGAAGGCTCGGTCTTCAAGGTCCGGCTCCCCCTGGCCGAGGCCGGGGGCGGGCGCCGCGCCCCGGAGCCGGCGGCCGGGCCGGAGGCTGCCGAGCCCTTTGCGGGCCGGACCTTCCTCATCGCCGACGACGCCGAGGAGAACCGGCTCATCCTGCGCATGTTCCTGGAGCGGACCGGGTGCCGCCTGGTGGAGGTGGAGGAGGGCGACCGGGCCGTGGAGATGGCCTGCGCCGACCGTTACGACCTGATCCTGATGGACATCGAGATGCCGGGCGTGGACGGCCTGGAGGCCACGCGGCGCATCCGCGTCCACGAGGCCGCGACGGGCCGCCCCAGGACGCCCATCGTCATCCTGACCGCCCATTCCTTCGACGAGTTCCGCAAGCATTCCTTCTCGGCGGGGTGCGACCATTTCCTGGCCAAGCCCTTCACCAAGGCGAGCCTGCGCAAGCTCCTGGCCGAAGCCCTGGCGACCCCCGAGACCTAGCCCCAACCAACCTCATCCTCCCCCACCGCCACCGCATGCCGTGCGGCCACGAGGGACTTCCCCCCGGCCGCCGGAGGCATCCGTCTACACGAATTTCGGGTAGTCGGTGCAGAGGAGGTGGAGGGGCGGTTCGTCCTCGGTGATGTGGGGGAAGCGGGCCTGCGGTTCGTGGAAGCGGTTGTCGGCGTTGTCGTCGTTGACGGCGGAGACTTCTCCGACCAGGACCTTGCCCTTGCCGGGTTCGCCGTAGAAGCGGTGGTACATGCCACGGGTCAGGAAGATGGACTCGCCGGGGGCGAGGATCACCGTGCCGCCGGGTTGGACCTGGCGGGCCAGGCCGTCCACGAGCACGGTGACGGGCTGGTCGGAGAGGCCTTCGTCCGGGGTGGAGCCGTAGAGCTCGACCACGAGGTTGCCGCCGCCCCGGTTGATGATGTCCTCGGTCTTGGCCCAGTGGAAGTGCATGGGACAGATCTGGTTCTCGCGGACGATCATGATCTTTTCCGCATACTTCTTGGCCTCGGGATCGGCGAGGTCTCCGTTGCGCAGGGTGAAGAGGATGAGCCCCTTGCGTTCGAAGTCGCCCGCGCCGTAGTCGGTCAGGTCCCAGCCGAGCTGGTGGCGGACCACCTCGGCGCCGCCCTTGCCCTTCCAGTCCTCCGGGCCCCAGAAGGCCCAGGGGGGCAGACGGAACTGGAAGGAGTCGAAGAAGGCCTTGGCGTCGCGGATGAGGGCGTTGATTTCGCTTCGTTTCATGGACCGACAGTAGGAGCGCGGCCCCGGCCCGTCAAGGGGCCGCCTTGCACGGGGGGGGCGCAGGCGCAAAATCGGTTGATGGACATGCTCGCCTATGCCGGCGCTGCGCACCGGGGCGGCCCGCGCCTTCTGCTGGGCCAACGACTGCGCGGTCGAGGATCGCATCGGCGCGGGCAAGCGGGTGGAATGGGCCCGGGCCCGGCGGACGCGGGTTCGCGGTCCGGCGCGGCGAAAAAAATGTGGCGTTCGGTTCGGCGCGAGGGTATAGGGGATGCCTGCCTGCTCCGATATGGCTGTTGCCGGGCGACGGAATCCCCGTCACCCTCTTACCTTGTGCGAGGCACGAAAATGGGTATGTTCAGCAAGAAAAAAAGCAATGATTCCGAATTAAACGCCTTCCTTGGCGTGGGAACCGAGTATCGGGGCAAGCTCGATTTCGTCGGCGCGGTCCGCATTGACGGCCAGTTCGAGGGGGAGATCTCCACGGAAGGCGACCTGATCCTGGGCCGCAAGGCCACGGTCACGGGCACGATCAACGTGGGACGGCTGACGTCCTGCGGCCGCATTCGCGGCGACGTGACCGTGAAGGAACGGACGGTGCTGGAAAAGACGTCGGTGCTCGAAGGCAGCCTCTCCACCCCGGTGCTGGTGGTGGAGCAGGGCGCGGTGCTGGAAGGCGCCATCAGCATGACCAAGGCGGCCGAAACGGTCCGGCCCAAGGTCGTTTCCGCCGACTTCGGCGCCAAGGGCCAGGGCGGGGGATCGACCCCGCTCACGGTGGCCAGGACCGGATCGGACGATCTGGGATAATCAGCAAGAGGTGTAATGATGTACGAACTGGTAATCGAGTATCGCGGCGTGGAGACCTCTGTTTTTGCGCATGAGGACAAGCGCGTGGTGGAGCTGATGCGTCAGCGCCACGTCCGTTCGCTGACTCCGGGCGACGCGACCATCCGCGAGATGACCGAGAAGAAGAGCGCGAAGTAATTTCGCCGGGTCCGCCCGGTACCCCAGTGAAAAAGGCCGCTTTCGCGGCCTTTTTCGGTTTGGGGTCCATGAGGTGAGGAGGTTGAGGTTTGAAACTGCCGTTTCAAGGGAGGTATGGTATATGCGCTAAGGCCGCCTACCGGGACTTGTTTCGGCGGAAGGGCTGGGGGGAACCCGTTCGCACCGTCACCGGACAGATCGCCTTGGAGCCGAATTTGTCCCCATCGAACTCCTCCCCCCCTCTCCGGACGCCCTGGTCGGCGTCCGGATCGGTAAGGAGGGACCGTCGCAACAACGCTACGGTCAGGATGATGAGAGTGATGGTTGCCGCATCGTGCATGTCTCCCGTTAAGCACAAGGCGTGCCAAAAATTTATATCAATAATTACAAAGAGTTAAAAATTTGTTGTTGGCGCAACGGTTGTGCAAAGTGTGAAAGTTGCACTTTGTCTCCTGCACAATCTTGCACAACCTGGCCCTGCCACAGGCCCGGGGTCGGGCTGCGCGGGGGGCGCGTGACGCGAAAAAAGGGGCGGACGCCGGTCGGCGTCCGCCCCTGTCGTTCTTCGGGAACCCCTTGCGGGGCGCCGGGTTAGAGGATGGGCAGGTACTTGTCCAGTTCGTACTCGGTGACCTGGGTGCGGTACTCGTCCCATTCGGCGAGCTTGTTCTCGACCAGGGCGGTGTGCAGGTGTTCGCCCAGGACGTCGCGCATGAAGCGGGACTTGCGCAGGTTCTGGGTGGCCTCGTAGAGCGAGCCGGGCAGGGAGCGGATCTTGTTCCGCTTCAGGGTGCGGTCGTTCATGGAGAAGATGTCCTCCTCCACCGGGTCGGCCAGGACGTAGTTCTCCTCCATGCCCTTGAGGCCCGAGGCGAGCTGGACCGCGAAGGCGAGGTAGGGGTTGGCGGCCGGGTCCGGGCAGCGCAGCTCCATGCGGGTGGCGGCCTCCTTGCCGGGCTTGTACATGGGCACGCGGACCAGGGCGGAGCGGTTGCGCCGGGCCCAGGCGATGTAGACCGGGGCCTCGTAGCCGGGGACCAGCCGCTTGTAGGAGTTGACCCACTGGTTGGTCACGGCCGCGAAATCGGGCGCGTGGCGCAGGATGCCCGCGATGTAGGCCTTGCCCTCGGCCGAGAGGTGGTACTCGTCGGAGGCGTCGTAGAAGACGTTGCGGCCGTTCTTGAAGAGCGACTGGTGGACGTGCATGCCGGAGCCGTTTTGGCCGAAGATGGGCTTGGGCATGAAGGTGGCGTAGCAGCCGTGCTTGCGCGCGGTCTCCTTGACCACCACGCGGTAGGTCATGGCCGTGTCGGCCACCCGCATGCCTTCCAGGTAGCGCACGTCGCACTCGTGCTGGGACAGGGCCACCTCGTGGTGGGAGTATTCCACCTGGATGCCCATGGCGGTGAGGGCGAAGATGATGTCGCGCCGGATGTTGTTGCCCAGGTCGAGCGGCGGGGCGTCGAAGTAGCCGCCCGCGTCGAGGACCTCGGTGTCCTGGTCGTCGGCGAAGAGGAAGAACTCCAGCTCGGGGCCGACGTAGAAGGTGAAGCCCTTCTCGGCGGCCTGGGCCAGGACCTTCTTCAGCACGTAGCGGGAGTCGGCCTCGAAGGGCGTGCCGTCCGGGTTGACCACGTCGCAGAACATGCGCGCCACGGGCCGGTCCATGGGCCGCCAGGAGCAGATCTGGAAGGTGGTCGGGTCGGGCATGGCCACCATGTCGGACTCGTCGATGCGGCAGAAGCCGAGGATGGAGGAGCCGTCGAAGCCCATGCCCTCCTCGAAGGACGCCTCCAGCTCGTTGGGGGTGATCTGGAAGCTTTTCAGGGTGCCCAGGATGTCCACGAACCAGTACTGGATGAAGCTGACGTCATAGTCCTTGACCGCCTTCATCACATCGTCGGCGTTCTTGCAGTTGAAAACGGGAATGCTCATAGGTTTCCTCCGGTTTGGATGTGGTGAGCACGGGGCCGCGCGCGCCGCCGGGGCGGGGCCGCGGCCAAAAACAGGCGTGGTCGCCTTTTGCTGGCGTCGATATGCCTTCGTGTTACCCGTTCGACCGGGCCGGGATCAACAGAAATGTCCGGCCTTTTGTGACGGAAAGGGGAAAACTCGGGGCGAAAGGCGTCAAGCCGGGACCCGGAACCGGCGCAGCCGCCCTTCGCGCCCGCGCCGCTGTAGCCGTCCTATTTCACCACCAGCACGGGCAGCGGGGTGGCGTGCAGGACCTTGTGGGTGGCGGAGCCGAGGATGAGCCCTTCGAGGTCGGACTTGCCCTTGGAGCCCATGACGATGAGCTCGCACTTTTCGGCCCCGGCCACGGTGACGATGGTCTCGCCCACGTCGCCGCCCACCACCAGCTCGGTGAAGTCCACCCCGGCGGCCTGGAGGCGGCCCCGGTAGTGCATGATGACGGCCTCGGCCCCGTCGGTGAGGAGGGTCAGAAGCTGGCCCGCGTTGGGCTCGCCCAGGCCGGTGGGCACGGGGCGGCGGACGTGCAGCAGGATCACGGCGGCCCCGGCGTCCTGGGCGATGGAGATGGCCATGTCCGTGGCCGCGTCGGACGGGCGGGAGCCGTCCACGGGAAGCAGGATGCGGGAGACGTTCACTGGGTTCCTCCTTTGCTGTCGCGTTCGGGCCGCGCCTGACTGCCCATGAATTCCTCCATGGTGGCGTGGCCGGGCTGGCTGACGCCCTCGCGTCGAAGGACCGAGGCGATGGTCAGCCAGAGGATTCTCAAGTCGAGCATAACCGATCGGTGCTCCACATACCAGACGTCGAGTTCGAATTTTTCCTCCCAGGTGATGGCGTTGCGGCCGTTGACCTGGGCCCAGCCGGTGATGCCGGGCCGGACCTCGTGGCGGCGGGCCTGGCGCGGGGAGTAGCGCTCCAGGTACTGGACGAGCAGCGGGCGCGGACCCACCAGGGACATGTCGCCCTTGAGCACGTTGAGGAGCTCGGGCAACTCGTCCAGGGAGGAGGCGCGCAGGAAGCGGCCGAAGCGGGTCAGCCGCTCGGCGTCGGGCAGGGGGCGGCCGTCCGGGCCCGCGGCGTCGCGCATGGTCCGGAACTTGACGATCTGGAAGGGCCGTCCGCCCAGGCCGGGCCGGGTCTGGCGGAAGAGAACCGGGGAGCCCAGCTTGATCCGCACCAGCAGGGCGACGAGCAGGAGCACGGGCCAGAGCAGGAGCAGGGCCGCGCCGGCCAGGAGGAGGTCCAGGAGCCGCTTCATTGCAGCCCCATGAAGGCCAGCATGGCGTCGTTGACCTTGTCCACGTCGAATTTTTCCTCGGCCATGCGGCGGCTGGCCTGGCCCATGCGCCGGGCCAGGCCGGGCTCGACGATGAGCCGCTCCATGGCCGTCGCCAGCGCGTCCGCGTCTTTGGGCGGGACCAGGAAGCCGTTCTCGCCCGGGACCACGGTTTCGCGGCAGCCCGGCGCGTCGGTGGTGACCACGGCCCGGCCCATGGCCAGGGCCTCCAGGATGGAGCGGGGCACGCCCTCGCGGTAATAGCTGGGCAGCACGTAGGCGGAGGCGGCGGCGATGAGCGGCCGGACGTCGTCCACGGCGTCCAGGACCTCCAGGGCCCCGCGCGCCTTCCAGTCCGCGATCTCGGCCGGGGTGACGGCGTCGCCGCCCTCCTCCGGGGGCCCGGCCAGGCGGAAGGAGGCCTCGGGATATCTTTCCTTGAGCCGCGCGGCGGCCTCGGCGAACTGGGCCACGCCCTTGGAGCGGACCAGCCGGGCCAGGCAGAGGAAGACCGGCGCGGCGGGCTGCGGGGCCGGGGCGAATTCCGCCAGGTCCACGCCCGAGCCGGGGACCACTGTGGTCCGGCCGTTCACGGGCAGCACGCCGAGCTGTTCGAAGAAGGCGCGGTCGTCCGGGTTCTGGAAGATGACGCCGTCGCAGGACTTGAGGCCCGCGCGGTACATCCCCTTGGCCAGGCCGAAGAGGAGGCGGCGCTTCAGGCCCGCGTCGCGGGTGAAGGCGTAGCCCAGGCCGGTGACGAGCCCGTAGACGCGCTTTTTCTGCCCGACCCAGGCCATGCGCGCGGCCAGGGAGCCGTAGACCACGGGCTTGAAGCCGTAGGAGAGGATCAGGTCCGGCCGGATGCGGAACAGGACCTGCTTGAGGTGGAGCAGGGTGCCGATGTCGGCCAGGGGGTTCATGCCCCGCCGGGCCAGGGGATACATGGAATAGTCCACGCCCATGGCCTCCAGGCGCGGCGACACGTCCGGGAGGTGGGCCGGCGCCAGGGCATGGACCTCGTGGCCCAGCCCGACCAGCCGCCGGAGCAGCGGGCCGCGAAAGGTGAGAAGGGACGGCGCGAAGCCGCCGATGACCGCAATTTTCATGTCGGAAGCCTGGTTGAGTGAACGGGCAGCCCCGTTGTAGCAGAAGGGGCCAGGATTGCAAAGGATCGGGCGCGGCGCATCGGGACCGAAGCGTACCCCCCGTACGCGAGGGCCAGCCGCGCGCGCAGCAACGCGGCGGACCGCCGCTTTTCAGCCGTCTGCGGGGAGGGCGATGGTGAAGCGGGCTCCTTGGCCGGTGTGCGAGATGAAGCGGATGGCTCCGCCATGGCCTGGGCCCCGTTGTCCAGGATGCCGAAGAAGACCTGCCCCGGCAGACCGGCGTCGCCGTGGATCGGCATCTCGCCGTCCTCGTGCTTGCGCACGGACTCGATGCCCTTGAAATTGTGGCTGTCGTTCAGGGCTTGGCCGTTTATGACCGGCTCCACGGCCCGGCGGCGCAGGGCGGCGATGCGGTCCTTGACTCCCCGCCACTCCCCGAAAACGCTCCGGCTTGCGGTTCTCCGAGCGTACGCCACGGTCTTTCGGGCCGGTCGGGTCAGGAGGGCGAAAACTCCCCCGGCGGACGGGCCGGGCCCGCGCCGGGGGAGTTGATGTCGGTTAGAGGACCTGGGCGATGTCGAGGTCCAGCCCGGCGTTCTCCATGGCCAGGAAGTCGCCCAGCACGCAGATGTCGCCGTGGTCCGCGCAGGCGCGCACGGCCTCGGCGAAGGCCCGGAAGTCCGCCGTGGACAGGCCGAAGGCCTCCTCGCGCACCCGCTGGAGGTAGGCGTCGTCCTGGCCGGTCAGGTGGCGGACCAGGGCCGTGTAGCCCTTGGCGTCGGGCAGTTGGTACTGGTCCATCTCGCCGATGGCCCCGATGATCGCCTTTTCCAGTTCGTCCGCGTCGGGCTCGATCCTCGCCAGGTAGTCGGCGCAGCGGTCGAAGGCCGTGACCGTGGCGGCCACGTTGGGGTCGCGGTAGGAGACGAAGGCCAGGGCCCCGGCCACGCGGTCCAGCAGGCAGAACGCGCCGTAGGCCCCGCCTTGGACGCGGACCTTTTCCCAGAGATAGCCGGTGCGGATCAGCTTGTTGACGCACAGGGCCGCGCCGGACAGGGCGACGCCGCGTCCGGCCAGGCTGACGCCCTTGCCCACGTAGTTGACCTGGGCCGGAATGGCCAGCCCCTCGCGGGCCGGGAAGCCGGGCGCGGCGCGGTCGGCCGGGGCGGCGCCGCCTTCGGGCAGCCCGGCGGCCAGGGCGGCGAGCACGGGCTCGGCCTTCTTGAACAGGTGGCGGTCCATGGTGGCGTTGACCAGCAGGCCGGAGCGGACCAGGAGCAGGGCGCGGATGCGCTCCAGGTCCTTGGCCACGTTGCGGAAGTCGGTGTCCACGCGTTTTTCCAGCTCGCGCAGGAAGCGGAGGTTGGTCAGGCCGGACATGGCCTCCTCCATGGCGTGGGCGCGGTGGGTGCGGGCGCGCAGCCGGGTGGCCACCACCTGGTGGCCCGAGGGGACCAGCCGCTGCTCGGCGCGGGCGCGCGCCTCGGCCACGATGCGGCCGATGCGCTCCTTGTCGTCCAGCTTGGCCCCGGCCAGGATTTCGCCCAGGATCTCGCCGGTCTCCTCGAACTTGTCGGCCGTGGCCTTGGCCCGGACGATGAGCCGGGCGGCGGCCTCGGGCGAGTCGAGGACCGGGGCGGTCATGGGCTGGGCCCAGATGCCGCCCGAGGTGCGGGCGATCCATTGGGAGAGGTCCACGAAGCCGCGCTTGTCCGTGCCGGTCTCGGTCAGGGCGCGGCCGAAGATGCCGACGTAAGGCAGGAGCGCGTCGGGCAGGGGCGAGAGGTCGAAGGCCAGGTCCACGTAGCCGATGCCGTTGGTGGGCAGGTCGTGCAGGAGCGCGGGCGCGCCCCCGGCCTCGGTCGTTTCGGTGGGGATGATCCGGTTCTCGCGGTCCAGGTCGGCCACGGAGAGGCGGGGGATGGTGGCCAGGGCCTCGGGCGCGTCGGGCTCGCCCTGGAGCCGGTTCAGCTCGGCCGCCTCGGCCATGACCCGCTTCAGGGCCGCCGCGTCCATGCCCTGCTTGGCCTCGGCCAGGCGGTCGCGTTCGCGCCCGGCGATCTCGGCCGGGAGCTTGCGGTCCGGCTCCAGGAGCACGGTGGTCCGGTGCGGGTTGTGCAGGAAGAGGCGGGCCAGCAGCTCCTCGAAGATTTTTTCGCCGTTCTTGACCCAGGCCTTGATGTTGTTCAGCGGCTCCTCGAAGGGGAGCAGGACCAGGGGGTCGCCCTCGCGGTCCTCGGCGTCGTAGATCCAGGTCGAGAGGGCCTGGAACATGAGCGAGAGGCCGCGCGGGTAGGAGCCGGTGTTGTTCTCGCGCAGGGAGAACTCCACGGAGTTGACGGCGGCCTCGATGTCCGCCGCGTCGATGCCGTTCTCCACCAGCTCCTTGACGGTGTGGAAGATGATGGACTCCACCTTGACCGCGTTGGACGGGTGGATGCCCTTGAGGCCCACGGAGAAGAACATCTGGCGCATGTCCGCCTCCAGCCCCACGCCCGCAAGGTCGTCGCCCAGGCCGGAGTCGGTCAGTGCCTTCTTGAGCGGGGAGGAGGGCAGGCCGATCAGGATGTGCTCCAGGACGTGCAGGGCCAGGTTCAGGTTGGGGTCGCAGGTCTCGGCCAGCAGCCAGTTGACCGTGAACATGGCCTTTTGCAGGTTGCCCGAGGCCGGGTAGCCCGCGCGGACCACGGCCGCCTCGGAAAACCGCTCCATGAGCGGGACGCGCGTCCCGGCCACGTCGATGGGCTCGTAGGCGGAGAAGGCCTCGTCCAGGATGGCCAGCCGCTGGTCCGGGTCGTCGTCGCCGTAGAAATAGGCGTAGGCGTTGGACGGGTGGTAGTGGTCGCGGTGGAAGGCCATGAACTTTTCAAAGGTCAGGTCCGGGATGACCTCGGGGTCGCCGCCGGAGTCGATGCCGTAGGTGTGGCCGGGGAAGAGCGACTGCTGGACGCGGTCGTAGAGCAGGGAGTCGGGCGAGGAATAGGCCCCCTTCATCTCATTGTAGACCACGCCCTTGAAGGTCAGGGGCTTGTCCTCGGCCTCCAGCTCGTAGTGCCAGCCCTCCTGGCGCAGGGTGTTCTCGGTCAGCCGGGGGTGGAAGACCGCGTCCAGGTAGACGTCCACGAGGTTGTAGAAGTCCTGGACGTTGGCGCTGGCCACCGGGTAGCAGGTCTTGTCCGGAAAGGTCAGGGCGTTGAGGAAGGTCTGGAGCGACCCCTTGAGCAGCTCCACGAAGGGCTCCCGGACCGGGTACTTGTCCGATCCGCAGAGCACCGAGTGCTCCAGGATGTGGGCCACGCCCGTGGAGTCCTCGGGCGGGGTGCGGAAGGAGATGCCGAAGACCTTGTTCTCGTCCTCGTTGACGATGGAGAGCACGCGCGCGCCGGTCTTGTCGTGCCGGTAGACGTGGGCCGTGGAGGCCATTTCCGGAATATCGAGGGTCCTGATCCTGGTGAAGCCGTGGGACATGCAAGTATCTCGCTTGATGAAGGTCGTTGTCGGGGAGGGCGGCCTTTGCCGCCGCCGGGAGACTTGGGGTATACACCAACCCCGCCCGGCCTTCAAAGGGTGAATTGCACGCCCGGCGACATCCCGGCCGCAGACCCGGTCCCGGAGAGGACGCGGGCGGGGGGCGGCGGAATCGGCCGGGCCGGAAATTCGCGAATCCTCCCTTTGCGTTGCGGCCGCGCCGGTGCTATTGCGTGAACCGCCATGATCGTCAAGAACACCGTCTCCCCCTGCTGGCTGGCCTCCGGGGCCGAGCTGGACCGGGCCGCGGGCCGCGCGGCCGAGATCCTGTCCGGCTCGCCCGTTCCCGTCTTTTTCCGCGCCGACGACCTGGGCGCGCCCGGCGGCAACTGCCGCCGCATGCTCGACGCCTTCCGGGAGCGCTCCGTGCCGCTCCACCTGGCCGCCACCCCGGCCTGGCTCACCCCGGCGCGTTGGGAAGTGCTCCGGGCCTGGGCCGGGGAGGACGACCTGTGGTGCTGGCACCAGCACGGCTGGCGGCACCTGAACCACCAGGCCGAGGGCAAGAAGAGCGAGTTCGGCCCGGACCGGACGGACGACGAGCTGCGCGCCGACCTGACGCGCGGCCGCGACCGGCTGGCCGCGATCATGGGCGACGCCTTCCGGCCCGTGTTCACCCCGCCCTGGAACCGGATCGACCCCCGCGTGGGCCCGATCCTCATGGACCTCGGGTTCACGGCCGTGTCCCGTTCGTCCGGGGAGGACGAAAAGGTCCCGCTCCCGCCCGGCCTGCCGGACATCCCCATCAACGTGGACCTGCACACCCGGCGCGAGCCCGACCCGGCCGAGGGGCTCGGCCGTCTGCTCATGGAGTTCGAGCGGGCCGTGGACGGGGGACGCGTGGGAGTCATGCTCCACCACCAGCGCATGAACGACGCGGCCTTCGCCTTCCTGGACCGCTGCCTGGCCGCCGCGGCCGGGCCGGGAGGGCCGGAGCTCCTGCGCCTGGACCGGGCCTGAGCCGGTCCCGGCCCCCGGTCTCGCGGCCGGGTGACGAGTCCGCAAATGTATTCGGTTTCCCCATGTTTTGGCTTGTCAGGAGGCGGCCGCTGGCTTAGTCTGACGACAATGTGAAATTCCAGCCGGTTAGTCCGTGGGGGAAAGTATGAGCCGATCCGGCGCCGTTCTGGACAGGCCCGAGGGGGGGCCAGGCCGCCTCATCACACTGCCGTTCTCCAAGTCCCTGGAGATCAGCTTCAAGTCGTTGCGCGTGCGCTTTTTCCGCTCCATGATAACCGTGTCCAGCCTGGTGCTGGCCGTCTCCTTCCTGGCCTTCGTCCTGGTCAACCTGGACATCGCGGCCGGGCTGCTGGAGCACGGCGGGCGGGACGCGGTCCGGGCCCTTTCCCAGGCCGGGTACGACGTGGACCTGGCGGGCGGCGCGGTGGCCATGTCGGCCAAGGAACGGTGGATCGTCATCCTCTCGCTCCTGGTCTGCACCGTGGGCATCGTCAACGCCCAGCTCATGTCCGTCACCGAGCGCTTTCCCGAGATCGGGGTCATGAAGTGCCTGGGCGCGCTGGACTCCATGATCCTCAAGCTCTTCCTGCTGGAGGCGGGGATGCAGGGGCTGGCAGGGGCCTTCATGGGAGCGGTGCTCGGCGCGCTCTTCTCGTTCCTGGTGGGCGCGGTCCGCTTCGGGTCCGGGGTCCTGGCCGAGGTTCCCGTCGGCTCGGTCCTGGAGTCGGTGGGGCTGGCCGTGCTCGGCGGCTGCGCGCTCAGCCTGGTGGGCGTGCTCTATCCGGCCTGGCTGGCGGCCCGCATGGAACCCATCAAGGCCATTCGTTCGGAACACTGAGGAAAAACAGGAAGCATCGCGGCCGCGCCGGGAACTTTTCCGGCGGGCGCGGCATCCGGATAACGACATGACCGAAGAAAAACGCACCATCGTCCGCGTCATCGGGGTCCGCAAGACCTTCACCATGGGCTCCCAGACCCTGGAGGCCCTCAAGGGCGTGGACCTGGAGATATACGCGGGCGAATACGTGTCCATCATGGGCCCCTCGGGCTCGGGCAAGTCCACGCTCTTCAACATGATCGGCGGCCTGGACAAGCCCACCGAGGGCAAGGTCTTCATCGACGAGGTGGACATCTCCCAGCTCGACGCCTACGAGCTGGCCTGGCTGCGCAACCGCAAGATCGGCTACATCTTCCAGACCTTCAATCTCATCCCGGTCATGACCGCCCTGGAGAACGTGACCCTGCCCATGACCTTCGCGGGCATGAACGGGGACGACGCCCAGGAGAAGGGCATCGAGCTGCTCAAGCTGGTGGGGCTGGGCAAGCGGTTCCAGCACAAGCCCCTGGAGCTTTCCGGCGGCCAGCAGCAGCGCGTGGCCGTGGCCCGCTCCCTGGCCAACGACCCGGCCATCATCCTGGCCGACGAGCCCACCGGCAACCTCGACCTCTCCACCGGCGAGGAGATCATCGAGCTGCTGCAGAAACTTTCGTCCGAGCGCGGGGTGACCATCATCTCCGCCACCCATGACTACAAGATGCTCAACGTGTCCGACCGCGTGGTCTGGGTGCGCGACGGCATGGTCGACCGGGTGGAGCGGCGCGAGGAGCTGAACATCACCATCGGCGGCATCGGCGAGAAGCTCACCGGCCGCAAACAGGAGCCGGGCGGGGCGTAGCGCATGATGCGTCGGCTGGTCCTCCCGCTCCTCGCGGCCTGCCTTCTGGCCGCCATCCTCACCGTTCCCGCGCCCGCCCGCGCGGACGGCGCGGACTTCCTGCGCCGCCTGGCCGCCCTGGGCGACCGCTCCGTGGGCGCCGAGGGAGCGGCCAAGGCCGCCGACATGGTGGAGGCCGAGTTCCGCCGCCTCTTTCCGGACGCGGCCGTCGGGCGGCAGTCCTTCCACGTCCCGGCCACGGTCCGGACCGGGGCGTCCCTGACCCTGGCCGGTTCCGGCCGCGAGATGCCGCTGAGGCAACTGCGGGCCAACGCCCTCTCGCCGGGGGCCGTGCCCCCGCCGGGCATGGAGGGCCCGCTGCTCTACGCGGGCCAGGGGCGAGTGGCCGACTTCAACGGCATGGACGTCCAGGACGCCGTGGTCCTCATGGACATGGACTCGGGCAAGAACTGGAACAACGCGGCCATGCTCGGGGCCCGCGCCATCATCTTCGTGGGCGCGGGGGGCGACGGCGGGCCGGCCCCCCGGCCGCTCTTCGACGCCAAGTTCGAGCTGACCCCTGTGGACCTGCCCCTGTTCTGGATGCCGGACGCGCAGGCCGCAGAGCTGCTGGGCCGGGGAGAGGGGAGCGCGACGCCCCGCGCCCTGGGCGCGGCCCGGCTCGCCTCGGGCTCGGCCTGGCGCAACGTCCGGGCGGACAACGTCTACTGCATGGTCCCGGGCTCGGACCCCGATCTTTCCGGCCAGACCCTCGTCGCCGAGGCCTTTTACGACGCCACCTCCCTGGTGGCGGGCGAGGCCCCGGGCGCGGACGAGGCGGTCTCCATCGCCACGCTCCTGGACGCGGCCGCGTCCTTCGCGAAGAACCCGCCCCGCCGGTCCGTGCTCCTGGTGGCCTCGGCGGGCAAGGCGCGCGCCCAGGCGGGCATGCGCGAGTTCGCCTGGGCCCTGGTCACCAAGGGCAAGCTGCTCAAGGAGCGGCGCAACGACCTGAAGGCGCGCAAGGCCGACGCCCTGCGCACCCTGGAGATGCTGCGCTCGCCCGATCCCTTCTCGCCCGGCTTCCTGGCCGACGAAAAGGACCGCGCCCTGCTCAAGGCGGCCTTCAAGGTCGTGGTGCGCAACGCCGAGGACGACATGACGGGCGAGCTGATGCGCCTGCGCCTGATGACGCCCGGCATGGAGTCCATGGGGGCCGGCATGGGCGTCGGCATGTCCGGCCACGAAATGGGCATGGGCATGAGCCGGGCCATGGGCATGGCCCCCCCGAGCGAGGCGGAGCGCGACGCGCGCATCAAGCGGCTGGCCGACCGGCGCATCGGGCTCAAGCGGCTCAACTGGATCGGCTCCACCACCGCCGACTTCCCGCTCTCGGACGCGGAACGCGAGGCCCTGCGCGGGTTCGTGGGCCCGGCGGAGCTTCACCAGGCCGAGATCCTGGAGGACGCGGCGGGCCAGTTGAAGGACGTCCAGACTGCCCGCGACCTGCGCGACGCCCTGGGCGAGCGGTCCGTGGCGGCCCACGTCTCCCTCTATCTTTCCAGCCACGGCGACGGTGTGGGCGGCTTCGACAAGGGGTGGCTCAACGACCTCAAGCCCTCGGTGAACCGCACCGCCTTTTTCCGGCCCCTGGACACGGTCATGAAGGCGGCGGTCAAGGGGCTGCGCGACAGGCGCGCGGCCGAGGCCGACCTCTTCCAGGACACCCTGCGGCCCGGCAAGCGCGCCTGGCAGTCCTACCTGCCCGACCGGCCCGAGCTGGGCGGCGAGCCCATGGCCCTGGCCGGGTTCGCGGGCATGACCCTGGCCACGGTCCACGACCTGCGCCCCGCCTGGGGCACGCCCTACGACAAGCCCGGCCGCGTGAACTTCGACTTCGTAAAAAAACAGTCGCGCCTGGTGGGCGAGCTGCTCGCGGCCCTGGCCGACCGGCCGCTGGAGGACCCGGGCGAGCGGGCCCAGAACAACTTCGTCACCCTTGAGGGGCGGGCCAACCTGCTGCGCAAGGGCGAGGTCTTCCCGGACCGGCCGGGCACGGGCATGGTGGTCCTGGCCTTCCAGTGGCAGACGCTCAACTACGGCATGGTGGACACGGCGGGCAACTTCCGCATTCCCGGCCTGGCGGGCAAGAAGGTCAGCTACCACAAGGCGGTGGTCGAGGCCTTCAAGTTCAATGACCTGAGCGGCCTGGCCGACTGGGCCATCGACAAGCCCAAGACCGGCAAGGACGCCTACCGCGTCAAGCTGAGCCGCAAGGTCCAGGCCACGGACCTGATCCTCTTCTCCTGCACCCAGACCACGCTCTTCGACCTCTTCGACCCGCGCACCTTCAAGTTCCTCTACCGGCCCACCCTCATCGACGGCCGGACCGAGGCCCCGCCGGTCAGCTACTGGTACAGCCGCATGGACACCCGGCGCTCCACCCTGGGCACCCTGTTCCTGGAGCCGGACGTGCCCATCAAGCTGACCCTGTCCGACACCGTGCTCGACAAGAAGGTCCTGCTGCTCAACGCGGACAGGAAGCACCCCCAGGGGCTCGGCTTCATCGCCCGGCAGTGGCCGGTCATCCCGCTGACCGAGTACCGGGCCGCGCGCGACATGTGGACCCTGCTCGGCCCGCGCATCGACAAGCTGGAGGAGCGGGGCATCGTCAACGAGCGCATCCGCGCCCTGCGCCATCAGGGCGACGACGACCTGCGGCGGGCCGGGGAGTTCCGCGAGACCAGGCAGTGGGACAAGTTCGTGGAGGCGGCGCGCTCCTCCCTGGCCAAGGCCAGCCGCGTCTACAACGACGTGGACCGCACCCAGAAGGACGTCCTGGTGGGCGTGCTCTTCTACGTGGCCCTCTTCGTGCCCTTCGCCTACTGCATGGAGCGGCTCTTCTTCTCCTTCGTGGACATCAAGAAGCGCATCGGGGCCTTCCTCGGCTTCCTGGTCGGCATCATCGGGATCGTCTACTTCGTCCACCCGGCCTTCCAACTGACCTATTCGCCCCTGGTGGTCATCCTGGCCTTCTTCATCCTGGCCCTGTCGCTGCTGGTCTCGCTCATCATCTTCTTCCGCTTCGAGCGCGAGATGGTGGAGCTCCAGAAGCGCTCGGCCCACGTCAAGCTGACCGGGATCAGCCCCATGGCCGCCTTCGGCGCGGCCTTCGTGCTGGGCGTGGGCAACCTCAAGCGGCGGCCGGTGCGCACCTTCCTGACCTTCGTCACCCTGGTCATCCTGACCTTCACCATCATGAACTTCACCACGGTCAAGTCCGTGCGCGAGAAGGGCTGGGCCCAGTTCAGCGACAAGGCCACCTATTCGGGCCGCCTCCTCAAGTATTTCAACTGGCAGGACGTGCCGCCCGAGGCGCTCTCCGTGGTGGAGAACGCCTACGAGGGCAAGGGCGCGGTCGTGCCCCGGGCCTGGTACGACACCGGGATCACGGCGGACAAGTCGCGCGCCCCGCGCATCCCGGTCACCCTGGCCGGGGTGGAGGCCCCGGCGCGCGGCATGGTCGGCCTGTCCTGGCGGGAGCCCGAGGTCAGCGGGCTTGACCGCATCCTGGTCAAGGGCCGCTGGTTCCTGCCGGGCGAGCGGTTCGCCATCCTCCTGCCCGAGCGCATGGCCGCGGCCCTGGGGGCCGACCCGGACGACCCGGCCCGCGACACCCTGGACGTCTGGGGCCTCTCCTTCAAGCTGGTCGGCGTATTCGCGGACGACGGGCTGCGTGACAACCCGGACCTGGACGGCGAGCCCATGACGCCCATCGTCTTCCCCAGCCAGGCCGCCACCCAGCTCTCGGACGTGGAGGCCGAGGCCATCGAGGACGGCGAGGACGTCATCTCCACCCAGTCCCGCTACCAGCACGTCCCCGGCGACGAGACCATCCTGGTCCCGGCCGAGATGCTCCTCTCGCTCGGCGCGGGCAAGCTCAAGGCTATCGCCATCAAGCCCGAGGCGGGCTTCACCGAGGTCTCGGGCGAGCTGGGCGACCGTTTCGGGATGCTCCTGTTCCGGGGCTCGTCCACCGGCACCTCCCTCTATTTCGCCAACGACGCGGTCAACTACTCGGGCGTGGCCAACATCCTGATTCCGCTGGCCATCTCCATCCTCATCGTGCTCAACACCATGATAGGCTCGGTCTATGAGCGCAAGCCGGAGATCGCGGTCTACACCTCGGTGGGGTTGGCCCCGCCTCACGTGGCCTTCCTGTTCATCGCCGAGGCCCTGGCCTTCGCGGTCATCTCCGTGGTGGCGGGCTACCTGCTGGCCCAGGGCTCGGCCGCCTTCCTGGCCGGGACTCCGCTCTGGGCGGGCATGACCGCCAACTATTCCTCCACCGCGGGCGTGGCCGCCATGGTCCTGGTCATCGGCGTGGTCCTCGTCTCGGCCATCTATCCGGCCAAGGTCGCGGCCCGCATCGCCATCCCGGACGTCAACCGCTCCTGGACCATGCCCAAGGCCGACGGCGATCAACTGACCGTCATCCTGCCCTTCCTCATCAAGGTTCACGAGATGACCTCGGCCTGCGGTTTCCTGAACGAATACTACCTGGCCCACCACGACGTGTCCCACGGCGCCTTCTGCACCGACGACATGTCCTGCGGGTTCCTCGACATCGACGAGAACGAGCTGGCCGGTGGCGACCGGCGCATCGTCTTCCCGGACGACGTCTGCATCACCCTGGATCTGCGCGCCTGGCTCGCGCCCTTCGACTTCGGCGTGCGCCAGAAAGTCCGCCTGGTCTTCTGCCCGTCCGACCTCTACGGCGGGTTCCGGCAGGTCAAGGTCGTCCTGACCCGCGAAGCGGGCGAGCACACGGCCTGGGAGAACCTGAACCGGACCTTCCTCAACGACCTGCGCAAGCAGCTCCTGGCCTGGCGCTCCCTGGACGACGAGGCCGTGGCCCACTACGCGGGCGAGGCCGACAGGAAGCTCAAAACCCTGGCCTCCGGCCTGGTCGGGGAGGAGACGGCATGAACGGACGCATCCGCCTGCGCGCCCTGGTGATCGGCCTGGCGATCGGCCTTTTCCTGTGCGTGTTCACGCCCTGGAACAACACCATCGGGCACAACACGCCGCTGGGCGGCGGCCATTTCCCGCTGGCCCCGTTCTTCATCGTGGCCTGGATGTTCGTGCTCGACGCGCTGGCCTCCCGCCTGACCCGGCGGCCGCCCTTCCTCTCCGGCATCGAGCTGCTCACGGTCTGGCTCATCGGCGTCATCTTCACCACCATCGGCTACGCGGGCCTCACCGAGACCTTTTTCGTCAACATCACCGCGCCCGAGCGGTTCGCGGGCGACGCCTACCGCTGGACCGAGGTCCTGAAGCCGTTGTTGCCCGCGTCCTGGTTCCCGTCCTCGGCCGAGGCCGTGAACCAGTTCTACCAGGGCATAAAGGGCGGGCGCGACCTGGGCGTGTTCGAAGTCCTCTCCCGCATCCCCTGGGGGGTGTGGCTGCCCGTGCTCTCGGTCTGGGCCGTGTTCATCCTCGGCTCCTACTTCGTCATGGTCTGCCTGACGCTCCTCTTCGGCCGCCAGTGGGTGGTCAACGAGCGGGTCCTCTTCCCCCTGGTGCGCGTGCCCATGCTCATGGGCGAGGCCCTGGACCAGAAGCGGTTCCTGTCCTGGTGGTCCAACTCCTACCTGATCATCGGCCTGCTCCTGGCCGGGCTGATCCACCTGTTCAACGGGCTGCACTTCTACTATCCGTCCGTGCCCCAGATTCCGACCCTGGTCCTGGCCGGGAACTACTTTCCCAAGTTCGGGCTCTTCTCCGGCTTCCACAAGCTCAAGCTCTACGTCGTGCCCGCCTTCATCGGCTTCGCCTTCCTGACCACGCGCCAGATTTCCTTCTCCATGTGGGGCTTCTACATCCTCGCGGGCCTGCTCTTCGGCCTGCTCTACGTCATGGGCTGGCAACTGCCCGAGGCCGCGCTGGGCACCACGCTGGGACCGGACCTGATCCGGCCCGAGGGCGCGCAGACCATCGGCTCCTACATCGTCTTCTTTCTTTTCCTCATCTGGCTGGCCCGCCACCACCTGAGGCAGACCCTGTTCGGGTTCCTCAAGCCCGAATGCGCGGCCCCGCCCCGGCCGGGCGACGGGCGGTTCGACTGCGTGCCCGGCGGCTGGCGGCCCACGCCCTGGCCGCTCTGGGGGCTCCTCCTCGGCATGGCGCTGCTTTTCGCCTGGTGCCGGTTCTTCGGCCTGCCCACCCTGGCCGCGCTGCTCCTGCCCGTGGCCTTCCTGGTGACCATGCTCGTCACCAGCCGCCTGGTCTGCCAGGGCGGCCTGCCGTACTTCACCCTCACCGCCGCCCCGTCCGACGCGCTCATGGGCTTTTTCGGCACCGGCTTTTTCGGCGCGGCGGGCATGGCCGCCACCGCCGTGATGCAGAAGGTCCTCTTTCTCGACGTGCGCGAGGCCGTGGCCCCGACCCTGTTCCACGGCGCGGCCATCCGCCAGCAGTCGAACCGGCGCGGCCTGATCCTGGCGGCCATCGGCCTTTCCCTGGTCCTGGCCCTGGCCGCAGCCTTCGCCACCATGCTCTTCCTGGGCTACAAGTACGGCCTGCGCGAGCTCGGCCTGGACTGGGCCACCCAGACCGTGCTGGCCAACTACGAGTCGGCCCAGCGGCTCATCGACCAGCCCGTGGGCCCCAACCAGTGGACCATCACCTACGCGGGGGCCGGGGCCGTGGTCATGGCGCTGCTTATCCTCTGCTACTACAAGTTTCCCTGGTGGCCGCTGCATCCGCTCGGCTACCTGGCCTGCTACTCCACGGGCATGCAGATACTCTGGTTCCCCTTCTTCCTGGGCTGGCTGTGCAACCACCTGGTGCTCCACTACGGCGGCACCCGGCTGTTCAACAAGGTCCGGTTCCTGTTCATCGGCCTGATCCTCGGCGACTTCCTCGCGGGAGGCGTGTTCGCGGTCATCGGCCTGTTCAGCGACCAGAGCTACAACGTGTTTCCCCTGTAGGAGGGGATGGGAACGGGCGGCCGGCGCGGTCGGCCGCATGTGAACGAAGCGATGTGAAACACCCTTCACCCCCGGACGCGGGAGGCGGACAGGATGTACGACGATAAGGAACTGAAAGAATATAGAGACCTGATGCAGCCGCCGGAGGTCTTCGAGGAGGGCTTCGACTGGAAGACCGTGGTCGGGGCCATCTTCATCGGCTTTCTGATGATGCCCGGCTCCATGTATCTGCAACTGGTCATCGGCCAGGGCGTGGGCCCGGCCGCGCGCTGGGTCACGATCATCCTCTTCGCCGAGATAGCCAAGCGGTCCTACACCCAGCTCAAGGAGCAGGAGATCTTCCTGCTCTACTACATGGCGGGCGCGGCCCTGGCCTCGCCGTTCCAGGGATTGCTCTGGAACCAGTACATCGTCCAGTCGGACGCGGCGCGAATGCTCGGCCTGACCGAGTACATCCCCCACTGGGTGGCCCCGGCGCTGGGCTCCGGCTCCTACCTGGAGCGGACCTTCCTGCACAGGGACTGGCTGGTCCCGATCCTGCTGCTGATCGGCGCGCAGCTAGTCCAGCGCATCGACCATTTCGGCCTGGGCTACTCGCTCTACCGGATCACCTCCGACGTGGAGAAGCTGCCCTTCCCCATGGCTCCCGTGGGCGCGCTCGGCACCATGGCGCTCGCCGAGTCCACCGAGGACCGGAAAACCGGGTGGAAGTGGCGCGTCTTCTCCATCGGCGGGGTCATCGGCCTGGCCTTCGGCTTCTTCTACGTGCTCCTGCCCGCGCTTTCGGGGCTGCTCTTCACCGAGCCCATCCGGCTGATCCCGATCCCGTGGATCGAGCTGACCCAGCACACCGAGGACGTCCTGCCCGCCGTGGCCACCGGCATCCAGTTCGACCTCGGCCTGGTCTTCGTGGGCATGGTCCTGCCGTTCTGGGCGGTCATGGGCGGGCTGGTGGGGCTTATCATCACCATCGCCGGCAACCCGATCCTCTACGCCCACGGCATCCTGCACCGCTGGCATCCGGGCATGGCCACCGTGGAGACGGTCTTCGCCAACAACTTCGATTTCTACATGAGCTTCGGCATCGGGCTGGGGCTGGCCATCGGCGCGGTGGGCGTCTACTACGTGGTCAAGTCCCTGCGCAGCAAGGACGGCAAGGGCGCGGACTTCTCGGCCCTGTTCAACCCGCCCGCGGGCCGGGGCGACATCAACTTCTGGGTCTCCATCGGCATCTACGTCTTTTCGACGCTCGCCTACATCCTCTTCTGCGTCTGGCTGGTGCCGTCGTTCCCGTGGATTTTCTTCGTGCTCTACGGGTTCATCTACACCCCGGTCATCTCCTACATCACCGCGCGGATGGAGGGCGTGGCGGGGCAGTTCGTCTCCCTGCCCATGGTGCGCGAGTTCTCGTTCATCGCCGGGGCCAAGTTCTTCGGCTACCACGGCCTGGAAATCTGGTACGCGCCCATCCCCATCCACAACTACGGCGAGGCCACGGTCCAGTTCCGGCAGATCGAACTGACCGGCACGAGCCTGCGCGGCATCATCAAGGCCGAGGTCCTGGTCTTTCCCATCGTCATGGTCTCGTCCCTGCTCTTCTCGCAGTTTCTGTGGCAGCTCGCGCCCATCCCGTCGCCCGAGTACCCCTTCGCCCAGGAGCTGTGGCATTTGCAGGCGCTGAACTCCCTGCTCATGCAGACCTCCACCCTGGAGGGCAACTCGCTCTTCTTCGAGGCCCTCTCGGCCCCGGTGGTCCTCTCGGGCCTGGGGCTGGGCCTGGTCATGTACTCGGTGCTGAACGTGCTGGGGCTGCCGGTCCTGCTGGTCTACGGCGTGGTGCGCGGCCTGGGCCAGTCCACGCCGCACGGCATGATCCTCGAAGTGGTCGGCGCGCTTCTGGGCCGCTTCTATTTCCTGAAAAAATACGGCGCCCAGTGGCGGCACTACGCCCCGGTCCTGCTCGCTGGATTCTCCTGCGGCATGGGCCTCACGGGCATGTTCGCCATGGGCTGCACGTTGATCCTCAAGTCCCTGGGGCGGCTGGCCTACTAGAATTTGCCTCTTCTCTGCCGAAACTGCTCGGGCAGGTCGTACTCGCCGTCGGTGCGTTCGTACCAGCGCAGGAAGGCGTCGACACAGGTGGGGCAGAGCTGCTTGCCGCGCTCCTCGGTGATGATCTCCAGGGCGACCTCGCGCGGCAGGGAATCGCGGTGCGGGCGCTCGCTGGTCACGGCCTCGTAGACGTCGGCCACGGAGACGAGCCGGGCCAGGAAGGGGATTTCCTCGCCCTTGAGCCCCTCGGGGTAGCCGGTGCCGTCCCACCGCTCGTGGTGGTAGAGGGTGACTTCCAGGATGTCGTGCAGACTTTCGATGGGCCGCAGGATGTCGGCCACCACGTTGGAGTGGCCCTTGACGTGCTCGAACTCGTCGCGGTTGAGGGGGCCTTCCTTGAGCAGCACCGAGTCGCGCACGCCGATCTTGCCCAGGTCGTGCAACTGGCCGATGAGCAGGAGGCGGTCCAGCTCGTCCTTGCTGAACCCCAGCTCCTGGCCGAGGCCCTGGGCGATGCGGGCCACGCGTTCGGAGTGGCCGCGCGTCAGGGAGTCGCGCGCCTCCAGGGCCTGGACCAGGCTGGCGATGGCGGCCAGGGTCAGGCGGTGCTCCAGGAGCAGCCGCTCCCGCTCCTCCATGAGCAGCCGGAACCGGGTGGAGAAGAGCTCCTCGATGGTGATGACCAGTTGGTTCATGGTGAAGGGCTTGATCAAGAAGGTGGCCGCGCCCTCGCGCATGAGGCGGCGCATGAGCGGCCGGTCGCTCACGGTGGACATGATGACCACGGGGATGCGGGAATGCTTGCGCGAGCGGGTCACGGTGCGGAGCAGCTCGCTGCCGTCCACCTCGGGCATCATCAGGTCGGTCAGGATCAGGTCCGGCTGGAACTCGTCCAGCTTTTCCAGGGCCTGGCGGCCGTTTTCGACCACCTCGATGACGAAGCCCTCCCGGTCCAGCCCGGCCTGGAGGAAGAGGCGCACGGAGAGCGAGTCGTCGGCGATCAGGATGCGGCTGCCGGTGAGGAAATTCTTGGTGCGCAGGATGTCCTTGATGCGGTCCACCTTGTCCTCGATGCGGTCGCCCTTGGCCAGATAGGCGTCCGCGCCCACGCGGAACCCGCGCTCGATGTTGCCGTCGGAGTCGCGGGCGGAGAGGATGATGATGGGGATGTGGGAGGTCTTGAATTCGGATTTGAGCCGGGTGCACAGCTCGAACCCGTCCATGCGGGGCATGTCCAGGTCGGTGATGACCAGGTCGAAGTCGTGGTCCAGGGCCTTGGCGAGTCCTTCCTCGCCGTCGGAGGCGACGGTGACCTCGAACCCTTCCTCGCGGAGCTGGGATTCGAGGGCGAACCGGACGGATTTCGAGTCGTCTACAACCAGAATGCGCGCGTGAGTCTTGTCGGTAAGCATGTTCGCTCCAGGATGCGTCGCAGTAAGCATGCCCCATGCTGCTCCTCGGGGAGGGCCGGGACAATTATATTGATTCACCCTCCGGCCCGTACTACGATTCCGAAGTGGAAATTCCCGTCAGCGAATACGTGGCCGCCCTGCTGGACAGCGAGCGCCTGGGACCGCAGGTGGTCCATCACCGCTTCATCGAAGGGGAGGGCGCGCGTCTCGACGCGCCCCGCCGTCCCTGGCCCGCGCCCCTGGCCGGGGCGCTGTCTCTGTCGGGCATAGAGGATCTATATACACATCAGGCCGAGGCCGTAAACCATATCCGCGCCGGTCACCACGTCGTGGTGGCCACGCCCACGGCCAGCGGCAAGTCCCTGGTCTACAACCTCCCGGTCATGGAGCGCTGTCTGGCCGATCCCGAGTCCAAGGCCCTGTACCTCTTTCCGCTCAAGGCCCTGGCCCAGGACCAGCTCCGGGCCTTTGGCGAGCTGGCCGCTCTGCTGCCCGGCCCGAACCGGCCCACGGCCGCCATCTATGACGGCGACACCACGCCCCATTTCCGGACCAAGATCCGCAACAGCCCGCCCAACGTCATCCTCTCGAACCCGGAGATGGTCCACCTCTCCATGCTGCCGCACCATGCGGCCTGGGCCGAGTTCCTGTCCGGCCTGACCCATGTGGTGGTGGACGAGGTCCACACCTACCGGGGCGTCATGGGCTCGCACATGGCCATGGTCTTCCGGCGGCTGCTGCGCCTGTGCGAATACTACGGCGCGCGGCCGACCTTCGTCTTCTGCTCGGCCACCATCGGCAACCCGGTGGAGCTGTGCCAGATGCTCTCGGGCCTGGAGGTGCATCCGGTGCTCGCAAGCGGGGCGGCGCGCGGCGGGCGGCACATGATCTTCGTCAATCCCGAGGGCTCGCCCGCCCAGGCCGCCATCCAGCTCCTGCGCTCGGCCCTCAAGCGGGACCTGCGGACCATCGTCTACTGCCAGTCGCGCAAGCTGACCGAGCTCATCGCCCTGTGGGCGGCGGAGAAGAGCGGCAAGTTCAAGGGGAAAATCTCGGCCTACCGGGCCGGGTTCCTGCCCGAGGAGCGGCGCGAGATCGAGTCGCGCATGTCCGACGGCGACCTGCTGGCGGTCATCGCCACCTCGGCCCTGGAGCTCGGCATCGACATCGGCGGGCTCGACGTCTGCATCATGGTCGGCTACCCCGGCTCGGTCATGGCCACGCTCCAGCGCGGCGGCCGGGTGGGGCGCTCCCTGCGCGACTCCGTGGTGGCCCTGGTGGCCCAGGAGGACGCGCTGGACCAGTATTTCATGCGCAATCCGGACGACTTTTTCGCCCGCCCGGCCGAGTCGGCCATGCTCAACCCGTACAACCCGGTGGTCATGGACAGCCACCTGATCTGCGCCGCGGCCGAACTGACCCTGCGCAGGGGCGAGACCTTCCTGCGCGAGCCCGAGGTGGGCGCGCGGGTGGAGGAGCTGGTGGCGCGCGGCCTGCTCTGCGAGGTGGCGGGCGACCTGCCGGGCCACCCGGCCGAGATCGTCTCGTCCCGGAAGCGGCCGCACCGCGACGTGGACCTGCGCGGCGCGGGCCGGTCCATGGTCATCGAGGACAACAGCGGCGACGGGTCGGGCCGGGCCCCGGTCATCGGCACCGTGGACCAGCACCGGGCCTTTCGCGAGACCCATCCCGGCGCGGTCTACCTGCACCGGGGCAGGACCTACGTCGTCACCGACCTGGACCTGGAGGGCGGGGCCGTGCACGCCGAGCGGCGGCGCGTGGGCTACTACACCCGGCCGCGCGGGAGCAAGGACACCGAGATTCTGGAGGTCCTGGGCCAGAAGGCGAGCTTCGGCGCGCGCGTCTATTTCGGCCGCCTGCGGGTCACGGAGCGGATCACGGGCTACGAGAAGCGCAACGTGCGCGGCGGCAAGCTGCTCGGGATCGAGCCGCTGGACCTGCCGCCCCTGGTCTTCGAGACCGAGGGGATGTGGTTCGAGATCGGCCACGACATCCGGCGGCGGTGCGAGGAGGAGTTCCTGCACTTCATGGGCGGCATCCATGCCGTGGAGCACGCGGCCATCGGAATGCTTCCGCTCCTGGTCATGACCGACCGCAACGACCTGGGCGGCATCTCCACGCCCCTGCACCCCCAGGTGGAGGGCCCGGCCGTGTTCATCTACGACGGGATGCCGGGCGGGGCCGGGCTGACCCGCCAGGCCTTCCAGAAGGCGGACGAGCTGCTGGCCACCACCCTGCGGACCATCGAGACCTGCGAGTGCGAGCTGGGCTGCCCGTCCTGCGTCCACTCGCCCAAGTGCGGCTCGGGCAACCGGCCCATCGACAAGCAGGCCGCCCTGTTCGTGCTCCGCTGCATCCTCTCGGGCGACCCCGCCACCATCGAACCCAAGGAGATCGACGTGAACAACCTGCCCGGCATCGAACCCGCGAAGCGGCCCGCGCCGAAGCGCTACGGCGTCCTGGACATCGAGACCCGCTACTCCGCCGACGAGGTGGGCGGCTGGGGCCGGGCCGACCGCATGGGCGTGTCCATCGCCTGCCTCTGGGACTCCGAGGGCGGGGCCATGTTCGACTACGAGCAGGAGCGGATCGGCGACCTGGTGGCCCACCTCAAGGCCTTTGATCTCGTCATCGGCTTCAACCACGTCAAGTTCGACTACGCGGTGCTCGGCGGCCTGCACCCCTTCAATTTCCGCTCGCTGCCCAACCTGGATTTGCTCAGCGAAGTCCAGGCCCGGCTGGGCTACCGGATCAAGCTGGACAACCTGGCCCAGGCCACCCTGGACGCGGGCAAGTCGGCCGACGGCCTCATGGCCCTCAAGTGGTGGAAGGAGGGGCGGCTCGACCTCATCACCGAATACTGCCGCCAGGACGTGGCGGTGACCCGCGACCTCTATCTCTACGGCCGCGAGCACGGCCACGTCTTCTTCACCAACAAGGCCGGGAGCAAGGTCCGCCTGCCCATCGACTGGTAGGTGGCGCGGCGCACGCTTTTGCCGCAATGAAAAGAAAAAGCCCCGGGTCTCGCGATCCGGGGCTTTCTTTCGTGCGCTGGGGAAATCTAGACGTTGAACAGGAAGTGGACCACGTCGCCGTCCTTCATGACGTACTCCTTGCCCTCCACGCGCAGCACGCCCTCGCCGCGGCACTTGGACTCGGAGCCGAACTTCACGAACTGGTCGTAGCCGATGATCTCGGCGCGGATGAACCCGCGCTCGAAGTCGGTGTGGATGACGCCCGCGGCCTGGGGGGCCTTGTCCCCGTCGTGGATGGTCCAGGCCCGGACCTCCTTCTCGCCCGCCGTGAAGTAGCTGATGAGCCCGAGGGTGTGGAAGCCGGTGCGGATGATCTGGTCCAGGCCGGGCTCCTCGATGCCGTAGGACTGGAGGAAGTCCTGGTAGTCCGCGTCGTCCAGGCCGACCAGCTCCTCCTCCATCTTGGCGGAAATCTTGACGAACTCCGCGCCGCGCTCCTCGGCCAGGGCCCGGACCGACCGGACGTAGCTGTTGTCCCCGGCCACGCCCGCCTCGTCCACGTTGGCGCAGTAGATGACGTTCTTGGAGGTGATGAGGCGCAGCTCGGCCAGCAGCTCGTCCAGGGCCTTGCTCCCCTCGGCGAAGGTGGAGGCGGGCAGTCCCTGGTCCAGGTGGGAGAGCAGCTTCTTTGCGCCCTCGATCCTGGGGGCCAGGGTCTTGTCGCCCTTGACCATCTTCTCCATCCGGGCCAGGCGGTTCTCCAGGACCTGGACGTCCGCCAGGATCAGCTCGGTCTCGATGATCTCGATGTCGCGCAGGGGGTCGACGGAGTTGGCCACATGGATGACGTCGTCATCGTCGAAGCACCGGACCACGTGCAGGATGGCCTGGGTCTCCCGGATGTTGGCCAGGAACTTGTTGCCCAGCCCCTCGCCCTTGCTGGCCCCGGCCACCAGGCCCGCGATGTCCACGAAGTCCACGGTGGAGTTCTGGATTCGCTGCGGGTTGACCAGCCCTGCCAGGACGTCGAGGCGGCCGTCCGGGACCGGCACGACGGCCTTGTTCGGCTCGATGGTGCAGAAGGCGTAGTTGGCGCTCTCGGCGTTCTGGGCCTTGGTGAGCGCGTTGAACAAGGTGGATTTGCCGACATTGGGCAGGCCGACGATACCGATGCTGAGGGACATGAAAACTCCTGATGGGGGGGGATTTCCGGGAACGGGCTCCCGGCACCGGCGAAGCAGTACAAGCCTTTGCCGCGGGATGCAAGCCCTAGGTGCGTCCGGCCGGGCGGGGCCGGGCCATGAAAAACGGCGGACCGCCGAGGGGCGGTCCGCCGCGCATCATCGCAATATCCCGCCGGAGGCGGGGGGAGCTGCGCTACTTCCGCGTCTCCACGTACCAGTTGCTGGACTTGGTCAGCAGGTCCTGGACCCGGCCCACCAGGGCGTGGGGGTCGGTCAGGTATCCTTCGAGGAGCAGGGCCGACTCGAAGAGCTGGTTGGCGGCCTGGTCGATGAACGGGTCGTTCTCGTCCTTTTCGCAGATGGCCAGCAGGTTGCGCATCAGCGGGTGGTCCGGGTTGACCTCCAGGACCTTCCTGGGGATGGAGGTGTCCTTGGAGACCACGCGCATGATCTTGTCCATGGACGAGGTGACGTTGCCGTCCGGGTTGGCCAGGCAGACCGGGGAGCTGGAGAGCCGGTCCGTGGCCTTGACCTCGGTCACGGCGTCGCCCAGCACGGCCTTGAACCGGGCCAGCAGCTTGTCGAGCAGCGGCTTTTGCACCTCGCTGAGCGGCTCGGGCCGCTCCACGGCCTCCACGTCCGCGAAGGGATCGAGCTTGGACATGTCCGCGTGCTCGGCGCTGACCAGGGCGTTGCCCTCGAAGTCGCGCAGGGCGTCCATGACGAACTCGTCGATGGGCTCGAACAGGTAGAGGACCTCGATTCCCTTGCGCCGGAAGACCTCCAGGTGGGGCGAGAGGGCCAGGGCCTCGCGGCTCGGGCCGTAGGCGTAGTAGATCTCCTTCTGCCCCTCCTTGGCGCGGGACACGTAGTCCGCCAGCGAGGCCAGCCCCTTGGCGTCGTCGTGGTGCGAGGAGTTGAAGCGGACCAGGGTGGCGAACTTGTCCTTGTTCAGGAAGTCCATGTACCCGGCCTTGAAGAGCAGGCCGTGGGCGCGCCAGAACTCGGCGTAGCGGTCCTCGTCGTCCTTGGCGGCCTTGGCGAGGTGGTCGAGGACCTGCTTGACCAGGGTGGAGCTGATCTTGCGCATGAGCAGGTTGTCCTGGAGCGTCTCGCGCGAGATGTTGAGCGGCAGGTCCTCGGTGTCGACCACGCCCTTGACGAAGCCCAGGTACTCTGGGAGCAGGTCCTTGTTCTGCCGCTCGATGAGGACGCGGCGGACGTAGAGGTCCAGGCCCCGGTTCTCGCGGTTCATGCCGAAGGGATCGTCCCCGTGCTTGGGGATGAACATCAGGGCGTTGAACTGGACCGGGGCGTCCACCGAGGTGTGCAGGGTGTCCAGCGGGTCCTCGGAGTCGTAGGTCAGGAACTTGTAGAACTCGGCGTACTGCTCGCCGGTGATCTGGAACTTGGGCTCGCGCCACAGGGCGGAGATGGTGTTGACGCGCTCGCCGTCCACGAAGATCGGGAAGTTGATGAAGTTGGAGTGCTTCTTGACGATGTTCCTGAGCGCGGCCGGGTTGGCGAACTGGGAGACCATGTCCTTCTTGAGTTTGACCTCGATGCGAGTGCCGCGCGGCAGGTCTTTCGCGGCCTCCCCGTCCAGGGCTTCGAGCTTGTAGTCGTTGCGGCCGTCCGAGGTCCAGGCCATGGGCTCCGCGTCGGGGTCCATGGACCGGGTGGTGACGGTGACCTCGTCGGCCACCATGTAGACGGAATAGAAGCCCACGCCGAAGCGGCCGATGAGGGCGTCCAGGGACTCCTTGCCGTCCTGGGCCAGCCTGGCGATCTCGGCCGTGCCCGAGTGGGCGATGGTGCCGATGTTCCGCATCAGCTCGTCGCGGGTCATGCCCACGCCGGTGTCGGTGACGGTGACGGTCCCGGCGTCCTTGTCGGCCGTAATGCGGATTTCCGGGGCCACGGCGTCCTCGGCCCCCTGGCTGGTGGCCTTGAACCGGGCCTTCTCCAGGGCGTCGGACGCGTTGGAGATCAGCTCGCGCAGGAAGATTTCCTTGTTGGTGTACAGCGAGTGCACGAGGATATCGAGCAGTTGGCTGACCTCGGCCTTGAACTTGTGGGTGGTTTCCTTGCCCATGTCGAACCTCCGGGCGCGTGGCCTCGGGCGGGCCGCCGGAGCGGCCGCGCCGGGCGGCGCGTTGATGAATTATTTGGTCGCCCCCGCCATTTGACAAGGCCCGCCGACCGGAGTTCGGTCCGGTCGGCGGGACTTCTTGGACGTGGAGCCGTGCGGGAATGGCGATTTCCGCACCTTGGGTAGATAAGTACGGTTCGTCCGCTGTCAAGGGCCGGGGGGCTGCCCCGCGCCCCGGCCCGGTGGGCGATCACCGGGCCGGGACGGACAGGGTTTTCGAGAGTGCCCCTTGGAGGTTTCGGGAGCCGAAATTCGGGTTAGGCCGAGGCCGCCTTGATCTTGTCGAGGAGGTACTTCTCCATCTCGCGGCGGTCCTTGCGCAGGCGGATCATCTCCGCCTCCATGATCTTGAGCTTTTCGCGGAGCTCGGCGTTCTCGCTCTTGAGGACCTCGGTTTCGCGCATGGCGGTGGCGATGCGGTCGGCGGCGGCCTCCAGGCCCTCGCGGATGTCGGCCACGTCCTGGCCGCCCGCCGCGCCGGTGAGCACGGAGCGGATGCCCTCGCCCACGGACTTGGCGATCTCCAGGCCGATGGCGGCGGCCATCTTCAGGGCGGGCTCCATGGCCCCCCCCGCGGCCTGGGGCGCGGGGACGAAGACCGAGCCTTCGGGCATGGCGTCGGCCTGGAGCGGGTAGGAACCGGCGAGCTGGTCCATGACGTCGCGGGCCGTGTGACCCTCCTTGAGCAGGCGCGAGATGGTGGAGAAGACCTCCACGGCCTCGGGCTTGAACCGCTTCTGGCGGCCGCGGCCCACGCTGGGCAGGTGCTGGGCGAAGCGGTTCTTCCAGTAGTGCACCGTGGATTCGGGCAGCTCCAGTTCGCGCGCGATCTCCGCCACGGAGAGGACTTTCTTGCCGGTCATGGTTCCCCCCTGGGTACAGACCCTTGTTGTTTTTCATTGGAGTACAGAATATCGATTCTTTTTTCAAGGGGAAAACCGATCTTATCTGCTTAATTTAATGTGATTTTTTCATGGCAAGAGCCGTTGTGGTTGATATTCCTGACTTTTTCTAGACTTTTTATAGTGGCGACGCGTTATGCAGGCGCGGTGCGGGTTTCGGCTCGCCGGGGCGGTTTTGCGGCGAAAATGGGGTGAAGGGGGGCAGGGGGACGTGGTCGGGGTGCGTGGCCGGGGGCGAGGGGCGAAGCCGGGCGGCGGCCTGGCGTCGGAGAGGGCGGGAGAGGTGGGCCGGGGTCGTGGTGGAGGCGGTGTAGTGTCGACGGGGGGCTGCCGGGTGCGCAATCGGGCGGCGCGCATGGCGGGTCGTGCCGGGGCCCCGCGAACTTCGGCGTCGCGGTCGGTCCTTGGGGTGTTGTTGGAGGGTGTTGCGGGGTCGCGGACCGGGCGTCGCGGCCGGGGGGGGGCGTGGCGGCGGGCCGTTCTCCCGGCCGGGCCGGGTTGCGGTCGGTTGGAGGCCCTTGCGGGGCGGTTGCGGTTCGCCGCCGCCGGGACTGCCCGGGCCGCAATCATGCCGGGATCGGGGCGGCCGGGCGGCGGGGGGATGTTTGCCAAGCCGGGCGGGTTTGTACTAAGAAGGCGGGGCCGCCCAGGGATCGAGACGGGCGGAGGAAACGCATGAACAGACTTCTTTCCGCATCCTCGCTCTACTTCGTGCTCCGGCTGGTGATCGGCGGCGTGTTCGTCGCGGCGGGCGCGCTCAAGCTGGCCGACCCGGCCGCCTTCGCCATGGCCATCGACGGCTACGGCCTGGTCTCCTGGAGCACGGCCAAGCTGCTTTCCCACGCCCTGCCGGTGCTGGAGATCGTCTCCGGCCTGGGCGTGATCCTCGACGTGAGGGGCGCGTTGGCCCTCATCGCGGTGCAGTTGCTGGTCTTTCTGGGCGTGGTCGGCTGGGCCGTGCATCTGGGGCTGGACGTGGACTGCGGGTGTTTCGGCCCCTCGGCCCAGCCGGGCGGCGGGTCCGGGGACCTCAAGGAGACCCTGGTGCGCGACGGCGCGCTTCTGGCCGGGTGCCTGGTCCTCTACTGGCGCCGCTGGGTCGGGACCGGACGGCCGAGGTCCCTGCTGCATCCCTTCCGGCGCTGAGCCCCTTCCCTTTTCCCCTACTTTCCGTCCTTGTCCCGGTTGCGGACGTCCTTGCGCCACGCGTTGAGCGGGGCGTAGCAGCCCTGGCCCGCGTGCTGGGAGCGGCGGACCTCCGCGCCCTGGTCCGGGTCGAGCATGAGCCCGCAGAGGTAGCGGCCCTTGGCCTCGTCCCATTTCAGGTCCGGGCAGCGGCGCACGTAGCCGTGGCGGCGGTGGGACTCCTGGCACGGGTCGGTCAGGCAGCACCAGCCGCAGCCCACGCAGGGGGCGTTCTCTTCGGTCAGCGGCTCGATGCCGGGTGCGCCCGAGAACAGGTCGAATTCGTCGTCGGTTCCGTCTGCCATGGCCATTACAGGACGAACTCGCGGATGACGTCCCAGCCCGTGCTGATCTGGTACAGGGCCAGGGCGAGCAGGAGCAGGTTGCACGCGCCGTGCAGCAGGGGCAGCACTGTGCGGGGGGCCTTGCGCCGGTCCATGTATATGCCCGACAGGCCGCCAGCCGCCATGATCGGCATCATGGACAGGGCCGTCTCGTAGTGGTCGCCGGTGACGAAGTTGACGCCCCAGGCCAGCCGGGCCATGAGCAGACCGCCGAAGAAGCCGATCAGCCACAGGGCGATGGCCGCGCTGCCGAACACGGTGTGGCGCTTCCACAGGAACTGGGTGCGCAGCCCCAGATGGCGGGACAGGAACCGCTCCACGCCGAGATACGCGGCGTAGACGGCCAGCAGCGTGGCCAGGGCCATCAGGACGGGATGAAACCAGAGCATGGGCCTCCCCTTGTTTTGGGCATCACTCTACATCAATCCGGACGTGAATCAAAGGCCGAGCTTGCCGCGCACGTTCTCCCAGACCGCGTCCGGCGAGAGGTCGCCCATGCAGCGGTGGTGGTCCAGGGGGCACTTGCGCGGCCCGTGCAGGCCGCAGGGGCGGCAGTCCAGGGGAATCTCCATGACCGTGGACCCCTTGCCGCGCGGGAAGAAGCCCAGGGAGCGGACCGTTGGCCCGAACAGGGCCGTCAGCGGCGCGCCCTGGACCCAGGCCAGGTGCATGGGCCCGGAGTCGTTGGTCAGGCAGGCGTCGCACTTGCCGAGATAGGCCGCCAGCTCGGGCAGGGAGAGCTTTCCCGACAGGTCGGCGATCCCGTCTCCGTCATCGCCGTCCCTCCGGGCCAGGGCGGCGACGCGCGCGGCCACCGGCTCCTCGCCCGGCCCGCCGAAGACCAGGACCCGGGCCCCGGCCTTCCGCGCGCGGCGCGCCACCTCGCCGAAATATTCCACCGGCCAGCACTTGGTGGGCCAGGTGGAGCCGGGGTGGATGCCCAGCACCGGCCGCCGGGCCGTGTATCCGGCCCAGAATCCGTTGGCGGCCGCCCGCGCGTCCTCGGGAAGAACCAGGGTCGCTTCGGGGGCCGGGGTCTTGATGCCCAGGGGGCGGAGCAACTGGAAGAGCCGCTCGACCTCCTCCAGCTCGTCGAAGCGGCGGGGGACCACATCGGTGTAGGCCAGCCGGTTGAACCACGGGGCGTCGTAGCCGACGCGCCGGACGATGCCCGTGGAGCCGGCCACCAGGGCGGAGCGCAGGCTCTTGTGGGTGCCGATCCAGAGGTCGAACCCCTCCCGGCCGAGCGCCCGTCCGAGCCGGACGGCGGCGGGCAGGGACTTCTGCGCCCCGCGCTTGTCGAATCCGCGCACGGCCGTCACGCCGGGCTGGGCCGCGAACAGGGGCTCGAACCCCCGGCGCACGAAAAAGTGGACCTCGGCCTCCGGAAAGCGAAGGTTGAGGGCGCGCAGCAGGGGCAGGGTGAGCACGGCGTCGCCCAGAAAGGCGGTCTGCCAGACGGCGATCTTGCGGGGGGCGTCCATGGGCGGGGTTGTACCCTCTGGGCCGGGTTCAGGCAATGGTTGATCTGACCCGGCAAACCCACTATCCTTGCACGCATCAGCGAACAGCAGGAGACCCATTGATGAAATATATCATGTTTGAAGACTTTTCCGGCACGGCCATTCCCGTCATCTTCCCCAACCGGATCGATCACGAGGAGATGCGCGAGCAGATGCCCTACACCAAGGTGCTTTCGGCCGGTTACATCTCGTACGGGCCCGAGGGCTTCCGCTGCCACGGCAGCTCCAAGTCCCTGGAGGCCCAGGCCGGGCCGGGCGACGCGGACCTCATCGCCGCCGCGTTCGCCAACGAGGAAAGCTAGGAACGGGCGGGAGCGGGTCGCCTTCGTCGGAGTGGGCGAGGCTTTGACCGGCCCCTGCCCAACGCCGGCCTCCCGGTGGAGGCCGGAGACGCCTCCCCGCTCCTCGACTGCGACTTCATCGCGCCTCACGCCCCCTGGGCCCCGCCCGGCGTGGCCGTCGTGGGCTCGGCCCATCTCTCGCACTACCATGCCGGCCACTGGTTCAGCCCGCCAGCGCTCCTGGCCCGGCGACGTCGCCGCCGTGTGACCCATTCGAATCACAATCTTTTCATCTTCGTCGGTGATGCCGGATTATAAAATCATTTTGTCCCGCTCCCGGGTATGCTAGGGAGCGAATCGGACGCCCAGCCTGCGGGCAAACCCACCGGCGTCCAGGGGACAGCATGGCGGACAAGAAATACGACTCCATTGTTTACGACTACTTCGAGAAGAAGGGGGGCGTGGTGGTCCTCATCAGCGAGGACCAGCTCTTCAAGCGGACGCTGGCGGCCACCATCCTCAAGACCATCGGGTCCAAGCGCGACTGCCTGTCGGCCTTCGAGAACGTGGAGTTGGGGCTCAAGAAGCTCCGGGATTTTCGCAAGGCGAACATCGACTGCACCGTGTTCATCGAGCGGATGCTGGGCGGGCGGCCGAGCACGGACACCATCATCACCATCAAGAGGCTCCTGCCGGACCTCAAGGTCATCGTCCTGGTGGGCGAGACGCGGCGCGAGAACATCGCCTATTTCTACGAGATCGGCGTGAACAACGTCATCTCCAAGCCCGCGTCCATGAACAACATCATCGAGAAGCTGGCCTTCACCATCAAGCCCCAGGGCAAGCTGAGCGAGCTGATGGGCCTGGGCCAGCGGCTGCTGGCGGCGGGCAAATTCAAGGAAACCCTGGCCATCTGCGACAAGATCCTGAGCCTCAAGGACAACTCCCCGGCCGGGCTGATGCTGCGCGGCGACGTCCTGCTGGAGCAGGGCGACCGGCAAGGGGCCATCGATTGCTATCTCAAGGCCCACGACAGCTCCCGCCTCTACCTGGAACCCCTCAAGAAGCTGGCCGCCGCCTATGAGGGCGTGGACGAGGAACAGCGGCTCAACTATTTGAAAAAGCTTGACAAGCTCAGCCCGCTGAACACCGAGCGCAAGACCGACATCGGCACGGTCTACCTGAAGCAGAAGAAGATGGACATCGCCGAGAAGTACTTCGACCAGGCCATCGAGGCCGCCACCCGCGAGGCCATGACCCACGTGGGCCAGGTGGCCGAGCGCATCTCCGAGGCCGTGGGACATGCCTCGCCGAGCATGGCCGAGAAGTACCTGGCCAAGGTCATCGAGACCAGGGGCAGCGCCCTGAACAAGGACGACATCACCCTGTTCAACAAGCTGGGCATCGCCCTGCGCGGCCAGGGCAAGTGGCGCGAGGCCATCGACAACTACGCCCGCGCACTGGTGATTTCCCCGAACGACGAGGGGCTGCATTACAACATGGCCATGGCCTGGTTCGACGGCGGCGACCTGCGCGAGGCCGCCCGCTGCGTGGAGAAGGCCCTCAAGATCAATCCGCGGTTCTACGAGGAGAGCGTGCCCGCCTCGGTCAACCTGGGGACCATCTTCAGCGACCTGCGCCGCCCCGGGGAGGCCCTGCCGTTCTTCGAGAACGCGCTCCGGCTCAATCCCGGCCACGAGCTGGCCCGGAGCAAGGTGGAGGCCCTCCGGCGCGGCAGGGGATAGGCCCGTCTTGACCGGATTCGGCGGCAACGGGTAGGGTGGAGCCCGAAACGCAACGCGCGCCGGGGGTGCGCCGGACTTTCAGGGAGGCGAACGAATGCCGGGACAGTATGACCACATCATCCACCGCTTCCTTGCCGAGCAGGGCGGCTGCGTGGTCTGCCTCTCGGACGACGCCACCTTCGTCCGCTCCCTGCGCAACATCCTGACCCGCCTCATCGGCTTCAGGGGCGAGGTCCTCTTCCCCTACGTCCACGCGGGCCGCGCCATGGAGAAATGCCTGGAGCTGCGCGACCGGGGCGTCCCCTGCCTCGCCTTTGTGGAGCGCATGGTCGAGGGGCGGCCCAGCACGGATTTCCTGATCCGGCTCAAGGCCGAGTTCCCGGCCTGCCTGGTGGTGGTGCTGACCTGGGAGGCCACCCAGGAAACCGTGGCCTACTTCTTCGAACTGGGTGTCGGGCGCGTGCTGGTCAAGCCCGCGTCGGCGGACCGGGCCATCGAGGAGATGGCCATGACCATCAGCCCGCCCGGCGAGCTCAAAAAGCAGATGGAGCGGTGCGACAAGCTGCTCCGGTCCGGGGAGTTCGACGAGGCCCTGGAGGTCACGGACCGCATCCTGGTCCTCAACCCGGACTCGGCGCGCGGCCTGGTCATGCGCGGCGACGCCCTGACCGGCATCGGCGAGGCGGACAAGGCCGCGCAGGCCTACATGGCCGCCCACGAGGCCCGGCCCATCTACATGGAGCCGCTCATCAAGCTGGCCGCCGCCTTTGGCGGCATGGACGACGAGAAGGCCCTCTCCTACCTGGAGCGGCTCGACGACATCTCGCCCCTCAACCCGGAGCGCAAGATCGACATCGCGGCCCAGCACCTGCGCCAGGGGGACGCGGAAAAGGCCGAGGCCTACCTGGACCGCAGCGTGGAGGTGGCCGAGCGCGAGCACCTGAGCATGGTCGGCGACCTGACCGAGCGGATCGTGGACGCCGTGGCCCCCCAGGCCCCGAACCTGGCCGTGAAGTACCTGAACCGCGTCATCGACACCAAGCGCGTCCTGGGCCGCGACGACCTGGTCCATTTCAACCGGCTGGGCATCATCCTGCGCGGCGAGGGCAAGTGGAGCGAGGCCGTGGCGGTGTACGGGCGGGCCCTGGCCATCGCCCCGGACGATCCCGTGGTCCACTACAACATGGGCCTCGCCTACTGGGAGGGCGAGGAGCGGCTCCGGGCGCTCAAGTGCTTCGAGCGAGCCCTGGAGCTGGACCCGAAGTTCTACGCGGGCAGCGTGGGCGCGGCCCTGAACGTCGGTTCCCTCTACCTGGACCTGCGCCAGTTCGACGAGGCCGCGCCCTACCTCAGGCACGTCCTGGAGCTGGACCCGGACAACCAGACCGCCCAGAAGCGGCTTCGGGACGCCGAGGCGCGCGTCTCCGTGCAGCGGGCCAGGCGAAGCCGCGAGGAGCGGGAGCCCGGCCCGGGTTCCGGGCGGGAGTCCGGCGGCCTGGACCTGGACGCCATGGGCGGCGATTCGGGCCTGAAGCGGTCCGGCCGGCGCGGCTCCGGGAGCAAGGGGCTCGACGTGGACGCCCTGGCCGGGGACGCGGCGCCCGCCAAGGGCGGGAAGAAGAAAAAGGGCGGCAAGTCCTACAAGTTCGATTTCTAGGCCGGTCCGGCCTGCTCACCCGACCCGCATGTGCAGGAGGGGAAACGGCTTGCCCATGCCGTCCGCTTCCGAGCGGCCCGCCACCCGGAAGCCCATGCGTTCGTAAAAACCGACGGCGGCGGGGTTCTGCTCGTTGACGTCCACCTCGTCCGCGCCCCGCTCGTCCACGGCGAAGCGCAGCAGCCGCGCGCCCAGGCCCCGGCCCATGACGTCGGGCCGCAGGAAGAGCATCTCCACCTTTCGCCCGGCCAGCCCGAGGAAGCCGAGCAGTTCGCCCGTCCCGTCCTTCATGCAGTAGAGGTCCACGGCCGGGAGGAACTCGTCCGCAATGAGCGGTCTGAAGAAGCGGATGTCCGTCTCGGCCAGGAAGTGGTGCGTGGCCCGGACCGAGGCCTCCCAGACCTCGGCCACGGCGGGGTAGTCGGCCCTGCCGCCGGGGACGATGGCGGCGTCGGAGAAGGGATCGGCCATGGCCGCGTCTAGCCCAGCCCGGCGAAGGGATCGGCCGGGGGCGTGGCCTGGCCCCGGATGTAGCCCCATTCCACCAGCTTGTAATAGGCGTATTTGGCCTGGTCGCCCTCGTTGACCTGGTTGAGGAAGCGGACGTACTCCTGGGCGGCCTCGGGCCGCCTACCCATGCCCTCCTGGCAGTAGCCCTTGTAGAAGATGGTGTAGGGGTTGCCCGGCAGGGCCTTTTCGTAGGCGTCGAAATCCTCGTAGGCCGCGTCGAACCGCTTGGCCTTGACCTGGAGCAGCCCGGCCAGTTGCATGGCCTGGGCCTCGGCGGGATAGGCCCGGCGCGCCTGCTCGGCGTAGGACCTGGCCTCGCCGAACTGCTCCATGGCGATGCGGCACTTGGCCATGAGCAGCAGACCCGCGTAGTCGTCCGGGGCCTTCTTGAGGGCCGAGGCGAAGGTGGTCTCGGCCTGGGCGTACTTCTCCTCGCGCATCAGCTTCTCGCCGTCCTGCATCTCCTTGATGGCCGGGCCGATTCGGCGCAGGGCGGCGGTGTTGTCCATGTACCGCTCTCGGTAGAGGCGGTATTCCCCGGCCGAGGCGTACTTGGTCATGGCCTGCTTGCGCGCCGTGGCCAGCCGCTCGCCGCTCATGGGGTGGGTGGCGAACATCACCTCGATGGCGCTCGGCTCGCTGTCGTGCTGGTCGTTGAGCATGTCCATCAGGTCCACCATGCCGTCGGGGTTGTACCCGGCGCGGGTCATGTACTCCATGCCCAGGGCGTCGGCCTGGCGCTCGTCGTCCCGGCTGTAGGACGCCAGGAGCGCGCCCACGCCGAACCCGCCCAGGCCGCCCGCCAGCGCGCCCCAGCCCTTGCCGTACTTGGCCCCCACCACCGCGCCGCCGATGCCCGCCAGCCCGCCGACCACCATCTGCGTGGACATGCGCGAGGCCGTGTGCCGGGCGTTGACGTGGCCGATCTCATGGCCCAGGAGCCCGGCCAGCTCGGCCTCGCTTTCCACGCCGAGCAGAATGCCGCGCGTGCAGGCGATGGTCCCGCCGGGAAAGGCGTAGGCGTTGACGTAGTTGGCGTTGACCACATGGAAGGAGTAGGGCATGTCCGGCCGGTGGCTCACGGCCGCGAGCCGCTGGCCCACCCCGGACACGTAGTCGTTGAGGGAGGTGTCCCCGACCTGGCCGTAGTCGGCCGAGAGCTGGTGCGGAGCCGCCTGCTTGTCCATGGCGATCTCCTGCTCCTGGCTGACGAGCATGAACTGGTTCTGCCCGGTGACCGGGTTTTTGGCGCAGCCCCACAGGACCGGCCCGGCGGCCAGCCCCAGGGCGGCCAGGGCCCCGGCCCGCAGGAACTCGCGGCGCGTCTGGCGGCGTTGAACGTTGATCCGGCGCATGGTGCTCCCTCCTCCCTCCCTCAATAGCGCAAGGCCGCGGGCGGTTCAAGTCGGCAACCGTTGACAGGCGGCCCGGCTTGGGCCACCATGTCGCAGCCCGTCAACCCTGCAACCAGCCTACATTTTTGTATATTATGCCTAAGCCCTTTCTCATCATCAAGACCGGCGGCACCTACGGCGAGTACGCGGCCGAGCACGACGACTTCGAGCACTGGACCGCCCGGAACATGGGCCTCGCGCCCGGCCAGTGGACTTGCGTGGACGTGCGCGGCGGGGCCTCCCTGCCCGAATTCGGGCGGTTCGCCGGGACGGCCGTGACCGGCTCCCACGACATGGTCACCGACGGCCTGCCCTGGATCGAACCCACGGCCCGCTGGATCGCCAGGGCCGTGGCCGCCGGGCACCCGGTCTTCGGCATCTGCTTCGGCCACCAGCTCCTGGCCCACGCCCTGGGGGGCGAGGCCGGGTATCACCCGAAGGGCCCGGAGATCGGCACGGTGCACGTGGCCCTGACCCCGGCGGCGGCCGACGACCCGATCTTTTCCGCCCTGCCGAATCCCTTCCCGGCCCACGTCACCCATTCCCAGACCGCGCTCCGGCTGCCGCCCGGCGCGGCGCTCCTGGCCCGCAGCGCCCACGACCCGCACCAGGCCTTCCGCCTGGGCCGCTGCGCCTGGGGCGTGCAGTTCCACCCCGAGTTCGACGAGGACATCACCCGCGTCTACGTGCGCGGCCAGGCGGCCGAGCTGCGCGAGATGGAGCGGGACCCGGCCGAGGTGGAGGCCAACGTCCGCCCCACCCCGGAGTCGGCGGGCCTGCTCACGGCCTTCGCCCGCTTCTGCCTGGGCCGCTGAGCCGGGCCCTCCGCCCGACGCATGCCCGGCCCCGTCCGGGCGGGATCACGCGGCCTTCGCCACATACCGAACATGAAAGCGGCTCTCCCCGGAGCCGCTTTTTTGTTGCGGGGAGTCCCCCGCGTGCACGGCGTGTCCCGGTCGTCGCTCCCGCGACTACTTTCCGCACCTGGACACGCACTACCGCAACTTCGAATACTCGCGCATGAGCAACCGGCTCCAGCGGGCTGGCAACAATGGCTACACCCATGACAAGAACGGGTTCCGCTCCATCTGGAACCACGGCGGCCAGTACACGCTCTATGAATACGGCCCGGATTACCGGCTCATGAAGGCCGAAAAGCGCGAAACCGGCGAGGTCTTCGAATTCACCCACGACGACCAGGCCGCCGGGCGGTCAAATACCGCAACGGCCAGCCCGTGGAGGCCTACCGCTGGCTCGACCTCCTGCGCCTGGACGGTTTCCATGACGGCGAGTCCGGCTACCGCTTCGCCTACCGCGACGGCGAGCGCACGCCCTACGCCATGCGGCGCGACGACGGGGCCGTGGCCTACCTTCTCTACGATCAGGTAGGCTCCCTTCGCGTGGTTGCCGACCGTGACGGCGACGTGATAAAGGAGGTCCTGTACGACCCCTTCGGCGGGATCATCGAGGACACCAACCCCGGCCTCCGCATCCCCATCGGCTTCGCCGGAGGGCTGCACGACCGCGACCTGGGCTTCGTGAGATTCGGCTGGCGGGACTACGACACCTTCACCGACAGGTGGATCGCGCCCGACCCGCTGGGCGACAAGGGCGGCGACCCGGACTGGTATGGGTATTGTCTGGACGATCCGGTGAACGG
>NZ_JAQUWN010000015.1:45576-65231 GCF_028692895.1 Pseudodesulfovibrio sp. | reverse complement strand
GATCCTGCGCATCAGCCTGCTGATCGCCCTGCTGGTGGCCGCCTGCATCGGCTATTACCTCTATCGGGCCGACACCATCGCCGCCGACCTGCGCGCCCAGCACGCCGCCACCCTGGCCAGCCACGTCTCCCTGCGCCTGGGCAAGGAGCGCGACACCGCCACTCCGGCCCTCATCGCCGGGTCGGGCGCGGCCTCCCGCGATTTCCGGGCCGAGGGCATCAACTACGCCCTGCTCCTGGCCCCCGGCGAAGCGGCCAAGTACCCGGCCCTTTCCGGCAAGGCGGACTACGACGACCTGACCCCGGCCGACGGCAGCGGCTTTTCCGACGACGTCCGGGAGGCCCTTTCCTCCCTGGACGTGGCCAGCCTGGTCAAGAGCGGCAGCCTGCTCGGCGCCCGCTATTTCGCCGTGGCCGTGCCGCAGAAGGACGCCTCCGGGCAGCTCATCGGCTACCACGTCCTGGCCGAACCCAGGTCCGTGATCGAGGAGAGCATCGACGCCGCCACCTCCACGGCCCTGCATTTCATCATCACCATGGCGGCGGGCTTCTGCCTGCTGGGCGGGTTCGTCCTGTTCATGCTGAACCGGACCCTGCTCCGGCCCATGCGCAAGCTCGCCGAGTTCGCCCACGCGGTCTCCGAGGGCGACATGGAGCGCGAATTCACCACCGAGACCCGCTACGAACTGAAGACCCTGGCCGACACGATCATGCGCATGATCGGCGGCATGCGCGAACGCACCGCCGAGGCGCAGGAGCAGGCCCGCCAGGCCCACGCCAAGAGCCTCGAAGCCGAGCAGGCCCTGAAGAAGGCCAGCGCGGGCGAGGAGCACGTGAGCAAGCTGCTCTCGGCCCTCCAGGGGGCTTCGTCCAAGGCCGAGGACATTTCCCACCAGGCGCTGGAGGCCGTGAACGAGCTCTCGCGCGAGGTGGACCTGGTGGCCAGGGGCGTGGAGGTCCAGCGCGACCGGATGATGGAGACGGCCACGGCCATGGAGGAGATGAACTCCACCGTGGCCGAGGTGGCCCGCAACGCCTCGCGGGCGGCGGTCAACGCCTCCGCCTCGCATGAAAAGGCCACCACCGGCGCGGAGGGCGTGCGCAGCGCCGTGGCTTCCATCGGTCAGATCGAGACGCGCATCCTGGACCTCAAGGAGACCATGCACCAGCTGGACGAGCAGGCCTCTTCCATCGGCAAGGTCCTGGGCGTCATCACCGAGATCGCGGACCAGACCAACCTCCTGGCGCTCAACGCGGCCATCGAGGCCGCCCGCGCGGGCGAGGCCGGACGCGGGTTCGCCGTGGTGGCCGACGAGGTGCGCAAGCTGGCCGAAAAGACCATGGACGCCACCAAGGAGGTGGAGAAGGTCATCGTCTCCATCCAGGAGGCGGCCAGGGAGAACGTCCGGGCCGTCGAATCCGCGGCCGAGGACATCACCCGCTCCACCGAGGCCTCCAACGAGGCCGGGCGGTTCATGGAGGAGATCGTTTCCATCGTCGAGGAGACCGCCGGACAGGTGGACTCCATCGCCACGGCATCGGAGGAGCAGTCCGCCACCTCGGAGGAGATCAACCGCGCGGTCAGCGACGTCAACCGCATCGCGGCCGAGTCCGCCGAGGGAATGCGCCGCTCGGCCGAAAACCTGGCCAGCATCACCGCCCTGGTCAGCGAGCTGGACGCCACGGTCCAGAAGATGGCCTCCGGCGAGGGCGACGAGGGAGGCGGCCAGCTCATGGTCTGGTCGGACAAGCTCTCGGTGGGCATCCACTCCATCGACGAGCAGCACAAGAAGCTGGTCAAGATGATCAACTCCCTGAACGAGGCCATGAAGTCCCGCAAGTCCCAGTCCGCGCTCACCGACATCGTCAAGGGGCTGGAGGAATACGTGGCCGTGCACTTCGGCTACGAGGAAAAGCTTTTCGACAAGCTCAACTACCCGGACACCCTGTCGCACAAGGCCATCCACCGCAAGTTCGTGGACGAGGTGGTCAAGTTCCGCAAGGAGCTGGCCGCCGGGCGGGCCACGGTGTCCATGGACATCATGCGCTTCCTCAAGGACTGGCTGGTGCAGCACATCATGGGCACCGACGCCCAGTACGGCCCGTTCATGAAGGAACACAACGTCCGCTGATCCCGAGGAGACGCCGTGAGCCGACCCAGGATATACGTGACCCGGCGCATCCCCGAACCGGGGCTGGACCTGCTCCGCCAGGCGGCGGAGGTTGACATGAACCCCGGCGACGCGCCCCTGCCGCGCGCCGAACTCCTGGCCCGGGTGGCCGACTGCGAAGGCGTCCTCGGCCTGCTCACCGAACGCATCGACGCGGAATTCTTCGACGCCGCCCCGCGCCTCAGGGGCTACGCCAACTACGCCGTGGGCTTCGACAACATCGACGTGCCCGAGGCCACCCGGCGGCGCATCCCGGTCTCCAACACCCCGGACGTGCTCACCGACGCCACGGCCGAGTGCGCCTGGGCCCTGCTCTTCGCCGTGGCCCGGCGCGTGGTGGAGGGCGACGGGGTCATGCGCTCCGGCGCTTGGTCGGGCTGGGGCCCGCTCCAGTTCCTGGGCGCGGGCGTGACCGGCAAGACGCTCGGCATCGTGGGCGCGGGCCGCATCGGCTCGGCCATGGCCCTGATGTCTCGTGGATTCCGGATGCCCGTGGTCTACACCACTGGCTCCGGCCGCCCAAGCGAAGTTCTGGACCGCGAGCTCGGGGCCGAGCTGGTCTCCTTCGACGAACTGCTGCGGCGCTCCGACTTCATCTCCGTCCACGCCCCGCTCAACGAGGGGACGCGCCACCTCTTCGACGCCGAGGCCTTCGCCCGGATGAAGCCCTCGGCCATCCTGGTCAACACCGGGCGCGGGCCGGTCATCGACGAGGCCGCCCTGGTGGACGCCCTGCGCGAACGGCGCATCGCCGGGGCCGGGCTCGACGTGTACGAGCGCGAACCGGCCATGGCGCCCGGCCTGGGCAAGCTGGACAACGCCGTGGTCCTGCCCCATGTGGGCTCGGGCACCCGCGAGTCGCGCACGGACATGGCCACACTGGCCGCGCGCAACCTGCTGGCCATGCTCGACGGCAAGCGGCCCGAGACCTGTCTCAACCCCGAACTCTACGCATAACCATGCCCGGCTACGACCGCCAGCGGCGCGACCTGCTGACCATCGCCCGGCGGGCCGTGGACGCGGTCTCGCCCGGCCCGGCCCTGCGCGCGGCCGTGCGCCTCGACGGCGACCGGCTGACCGTGGGCGGCGAGGACTACGACCTGAGCCGGTTCCGGCGCGTCCTGCTGCTCGGCGCGGGCAAGGGCGCGGCCGCCATGGCCGAGGCCGTGGAAGGCATCCTGGGCGAGCGGCTGGACGCGGGGCTGGTGGTCACCAAGTACGGCCACGGCCTGCCCCTGGTAAAGACCGAGGTCCTGGAGGCGGCCCACCCGGTGCCGGACGAAGCGGGCGTGCGCGGGGCCGGGCGGCTCCTCGCCATGGCCGAAACCGCCACGGCCGACGACCTGGTCCTCTGCCTCATCTCCGGCGGGGCGAGCGCCCTGATCCCGGCCCCGCAGCCCCCCGTCACCCTGGCCGACAAGCAGGCCGCCACCAGATCCCTGCTGGCCTGCGGCGCGTCCATTCACGAAATCAACACCGTGCGCAAGCACCTCTCGCGCCTCAAGGGCGGGCGGCTGGCCCGCGCACTGGCCCCGGCCGCCACGGCCGCCCTCATCATCTCCGACGTTGTCGGCGACGACCTGGACGTCATCGCCTCCGGCCCCACGGCCCCGGACGGCTCCACCTTTGCCGACTGCCGGGCCATCCTGGACCGCTACCGGCTCTGCCACCAAGTGCCGGAGAGCGTGGAGCGGCTGGTGGACGCGGGGTGCGCCGGTCGCGTCGGCGAGACCTGCAAGGCGGGCGACCCGTGCTTCGCCAGGGTGCGCAACGTCATCGTGGCGGGCAACGGCATGGCGCTGAACGGCGCGGCACGGGCCGCGCGGGAGCTGGGCTACGCCCCGGTGGTCGCGGACCCCGCCCTGTGCGGCGAGGCGCGGGACCGAGCCCGCGAGCTGGTCCGCCTGGCCGCCGGATACGCCGGGGGCGGGCGCGAACCTTCCCCGCCGGTCTGCCTGCTGGCGGGCGGCGAGACCACGGTCACCATCCAGGGGCCGGGCAAGGGCGGCCGCAACCAGGAGTTCGCCCTGGCAGCCGCCCTGGAGCTGGCCGAACTCGGCCCCGCAGGCGAGCGCCTGGCCGTCATATCCCTGGGCACCGACGGCACGGACGGCCCCACCGACGCGGCGGGCGGCCTGGCCCTGCCCGACACGGCCGGGCCGGAGCGCATCGACGCGGCCCGCGCCGCCCTGGCCGCCAACGACGCCTATCCCTTCCTCGACGCGGCGGGCGCGCTGCTTCGGACCGGCCCCACCCGGACCAACGTCATGGACGTGGTCGCCGTGCTGGTCTCGGACGCTGACTAGCCCCTTACATTTTCGTCCAGTGTGAAATCCGGGGGAAAAGCCCCTCCGTTGCCTCGGCCCTCGCGGGGGGCTAGGGCTGGTATCAGGCGGACGGGCCGCGCGCCCAAACCTCCGCCCGGAGGCAGCATGGACAGTTTCAACTACGAAATCCGCGAATACCGGGCCGGGTTCACCCCGACCCCGGTCCGGGCCATCCGCGAGGCGCCTCTGACCATCGTGCTCAACGGCCGCGAGGTCGTGACCCTGATGTGCACGGCCAAGTACCCGGATTACCTCGCTATCGGCTTCCTCAAGTCCGACGCCTTCCTGACCAGCCCCGATCAGATCACCGACATCTCCGTGCGCGAGGAGGCGGACCGGATCACCGTGAAGGTGGAGACCTGCCACGACCCCTGGAAGGGGCGGACCATGGAGCGCTCCATCACCTCGGGCTGCGGCAAGGGCACCAACTTCGGACGCAACGTGGCGACCATCTCCAAGCGCTCGGTCACCGGCAACATCCGGGTCACCCCGGAGCAGATCCTGGCCCGCGCGGCCGAGCTGCACGAGCGCTCGGCGCTCTACAACGCCACGCGCGGCTGCCACAACGCCTCGCTCTGCACCCCGGACGAGATGCTCCTCTTCCGCGAGGACATCGGCCGCCACAACGCCATCGACATGATCTGCGGCCAGTGCTTCCTGGACGACGTGCCCGTGGACGACAAGATGATCGTCTCCACCGGCCGCGTGGCCTCGGAGATCCTGCTCAAGACCATCCGCATCGGCGTGCCGATCATGGTCTCCACGGCCGTGGCCACCAGCTTCTCCGTGGAGCTGGCCCGCAAGACCGGCATCACCCTGGTGGGCAACGTCTCCCGCGACAGCTTCTGGGTCTATAACGACAAGGGCCGCATCGTCGGGTTCTGAGCCCGCCGCCGCGACGCCCGGCCACGGCCCCGCAGCCCGGCGTCGACCTCGCACCGGCCGCGCATCAGCCCTCGCAGTCCGTTTTCAGGCGATGTTCACGAAAAGTCGAAAAATAGTGACATTTCGGAACACCTTGAATTACCGGGCTAATCCCAAGGCAATATGCCAATTTTGGCATAATTTTATCTAAAAATATCAAATAAATACGGCCGGGTGGAACACACCGGTGCCAAACCTTGATGTAGTGCCAGACCTTTGGCATGATGCTGTCCCGTCTCTAGGATTTTTTCATCACGGAAAATCCAAAAAGGACACCACATGACCTTCAACATCGAGACCGCCGGGCGCCGCCTGGACAAAAAGTTCGCCCAGCTCCGGACCAAATCCTACCTTTCCGGGGAAATCATCGACCTGCTCGACGCGGTGGCCCATCTCCAGTTGGACGCCCGGCCCGACGCGCGGGTCACCCTGCCCGCCGACGCCGAGCTGGCCCCGCGCGAGGCAGTGCTTCAGGGCGCGCCCCTGGTCGGCCGCGAGCGCTTTCCCTACGACGCCGACCAGGCCGAAGCGCTGCTCGGCAAGCTCGTCGCCCTGGTCGGCCGTGGCGACGGCCCCCTCGCCGACGGCGCGAAGATCGTGGCCCGGGCCCTCGAATCGGGATCGCTGCTGCCGGCCGAACTGTTCGAGCGGTTCATGCGCGACGACCACGCCTTCTTCGCCCCCTGGACCGAGCGCATGCCCGGCGCGCCCAAGACCCTTTCCTTCCTGGCCTTCGCCGCCCTGAGCCCGTCCATTGAGGCCGCGGCGGACGAGCTGGCCGAAAAGCTGCCCGAGATGAAGGTCCCGGCCGTGGGCTCCTGCCCGCTGTGCGGCAGCCTGCCGCTCGTCTCCTCCCTGGAGCAGGTGGAGGGCTACCGCCGCGCCACCTGCTCGTTCTGCCGCCACGACTACCGCATCAAGCGCGTGGCCTGCCCGGTCTGCGGCGAAGAGGACCAGCAGAAGCTGACCTACTTCACCGTGGACGAGGAGCCCGGCTTCCGCGTGGACGTATGCGAGACCTGCAAGACCTACGTCAAGACCCTGGATTTCCGGAAGCTGGACCGCATCGCCGTGCCCGTGCTGGACGACCTGGACTCCCTGGCCCTGGACTACGTGGCCGCAGGGCAGGGCTACAGGCGCGCCACGCTTTCGGCCTGGGGATTCTGACAGGAGGAGCCATGCCCGCCATCCCGAGAGAGCCAGCCTTGCGCATCGCCCCAGCACGATTCCCGGACGACACCGACGACTTCGGCGCGCTCCTGCGCGACGAGGCCAAGGCGCGCGACTATCTCCTCGACCTGGCCTGGCCCACGGGCGAGCCATACTGCCCCCGCTGCGGGAACCACCGCATCTACACCCTGTCCGGCGACCGGCTGCGCTGCGCTGGATGCAAGTACACCTTCCAGCCCTTCTCCTGCCGCTGGATCAACAACGGGGCCCTCAGCCCGGCCGAGTGGCTGCGGCTCATCACCATGTTCGTGGACGAGAAGTCCGTGCACGAGATGAAGGAGGAGATCGGGCTCTCCTACAACACGGTCTACAAGGCGCTGACCGCCATCCGCTTCGCCATCCTGGCCCACGCCATCGACGCGCGCCAGCTCATCAGCCCGGCCACGGGGCTCGACTCCTACCTGAACGGCAACCGGCTGACCGGCGGCCCGCGCGAGATGCGCATGGACACCATTCCGGTCTACGGCATCCTGCGCCGCGAGGACATGGTCTTCATCGACCTGGTGCCCGGCTTTCAGGCCGAGACCCTGTTCCACTTCCACATGAACTTCCACCTGAAGCTCATCCGCACCGGCAACCTGATCTACACCGACCGCTACAAGGACTACGACGCCCTGATGTTCTGCGGCAACGACTCCCTGCCCTACGAGATCATCCGCCGCTACGACGAGCCGCCCCACATCGACGCCGTGGGCGACGCCTTCTGGGACTTCGCCCGTGACCGCATCAAGCGTTTCAGGGGCATCTCCTGCCAGCGCTTCCCGCTCTACATGAAGGAGCTGGAGTTCCGCTTCAACAACCGGGGCAAGCCCCTGGCGGGCCAACTGGCCGCCTTCCTCTGCGCCCTGGTCCCCTCCCTGGACTGACGGCCACGGGCCGCGCCTCGTCTCTCGGCTGAAATCATTCGCCTTTTCACGGGCCACCTCCCCTGCGCGCCCCCGGCGTCGCCTCCCGCTCGCCCCAGCGGACCGATGTTGCGACCGGCGGTGCTAAACCGTTGTAAAGAAAACAAATTGTGTCAAATTTGGCATAACGTATCGCATTGAAAAACAATCGGTTAAGAATAACATGTTGAATTTCGGCTGTGCAGGACTCCAGAGAAGACCAATTTCTTTGCGGATTTTTCCTCATTTCCCCATAAGGGATAACAAGTGGAAAAGGAGTACGCACATGCGCACGTCATCCAACCAAAACACAGTCGCGCCCCCCATGCCCTTCGACGGGCTGGGGCTGCCCATGGCGTCCGTCCGGGCGGCGAGCCGGGAGATGCGGCCGGTCTTTCATCCCCAGGATGAAACAGCCGGGCCCGCGTCCCGCCAGCCCTTCCCCGACGCCCTGCGGCAAATCGCCGGCTATCAGCTGCTCGTGGCGCTGGGCCGCGAGATTCGCGGGCGCTGACGCGCCCACAACCCAGGAGGTCGAATGCACACCAATCGAAGGAACTTCCTCAAGCTCTCCGCCGCCGCGGCCGCCGCAACGGCTTTCGGCGGCCTCGGGCTTGGCTGCACCCCCAAGTCGACGACCATCGACCGGGCCGCGGCAATGTCGCCGCAGTGGAGCCGCCAGACCACGTCCGTCTGCTGTTATTGCGCCGTGGGCTGCGGTCTGCTCGTCAACACGTCCCTCAAGGACAAGAAAGCCATCAACGTCGAAGGCGACCCGGACCATCCGGTCAACGAGGGCGCCCTCTGCGCCAAGGGCGCATCCATCTGGCAGTTGGGCGACAACGACCGTCGTCCCAAGTCCGCCCTGTACCGCGCCCCCTACTCCAACAAGTTCAAGGAAGTCTCCCTGGAATGGGCGCTCGAACAGATCGCCCGCAAGGTCAAGGACACCCGCGACTCGGCCTTCACCACGAAGAACGCCAAGGGCCAGGTGGTCAACCGTTGCGACAACATCGCGTCGCTGGGTTCCGCCGCTCTCGACAACGAGGAGTGCTGGGCTTACCAGACCATGCTCCGCAGCCTCGGCCTGGTGTACATAGAACATCAGGCGCGTATCTGACACAGCGCGACTGTTGCGGCTCTGGCAGAGTCGTTCGGACGCGGCGCGATGACCAATCACTGGATCGACATCCAGAACAGTGATTGCATTCTTATCATGGGCAGCAACGCTGCCGAAAACCACCCCATTTCCTTCAAGTGGGTGACCAAGGCCCAGGAAAAGGGCGCGACCCTGATCCACGTTGATCCGCGCTTCACCAGGACCTCCTCCAAGGCCGACATCTACGCGAGCATCCGCTCCGGCGCGGACATCGCGGTGCTCGGCGGCATGATCAAGTACATTCTCGACAAGGACCTGATCTTCAAGCAGTACGTGGTGGACTACACCAACGCCTCCTTCATCGTGGGCGACGCGTTCACCTTCGACGACGGCCTGTTCGCGGGCTACGACGCCAAGACCAAGTCCTACGACAAGTCCAAGTGGGCCTTCGCCATGGACGCGGAAGGCAACCCGAAAAAGGACCCGACCCTCAAGGACCCGCGCTGCGTGTACCAGTTGCTGAAAAAGCACTACTCGCGCTACGACCTGGACAAGGTCTCGTCCATCTCCGGCATGCCCAAGGCCGACCTCGTCACCCTGTACGAGACATACGCGGCCACCGGCAAGCCGGACAAGGCGGGCACCATCATGTACGCCATGGGCTGGACCCAGCACACCGTCGGCGTGCAGAACATCCGCACCATGGCCATGATCCAGCTCCTGCTGGGCAACATCGGCGTGGCCGGCGGCGGCGTCAACGCCCTGCGCGGCGAATCCAACGTCCAGGGCTCCACGGACCACTGCCTGCTCTACCACATCCTGCCCGGCTACCTCGGCACGCCCCTGGCGTCCCAGCCCACCCTGGCGGACTACAACAAGGCCCACACTCCGGTCTCCCACGACCCGAAGTCGGCCAACTGGTGGGGCAACTTCCCGAAGTACTCCGCCTCCCTCATCAAGTCCATGTGGCAGGACGACGACCCCGAGGTCGCCTACAACTACCTGCCCCGCCTGGATTCGCTCAAGGCGAGCGAGTACTCGTGGCTGACCCTGTTCGACAAGATGGAGGGCGGCCAGTTCAAGGGCCTCTTCTCCTGGGGCATGAACCCGGCCTGCTCCGGCGCCAACGCCAACAAGAACCGCCACGCCCTGGGTCAGCTCGACTGGCTCGTGAACGTCAACATCTTCCCCAACGAGACCGGCTGGTTCTGGGAAGGACCGGGTCAGGACCCCTCGAAGATCAAAACCGAGGTCTTCTTCCTGCCCTGCGCCGTGTCCATCGAGAAGGAAGGCTCCATCACCAACTCCGGCCGCTGGATGCAGTGGCGCTACAAGGGTCCGGACGCCCCGAACGGTCAAAAGCCCGACGGCGACCTGATGTACGAGCTGATGGAGAAAATCCGCCACCTCTACGCCAAGGAAGGCGGCGCCTACCCCGAGCCCATCACCCGGCTCACCTGGGACTCCATCGCCACCGACGGCGTTTTCGACCCGCACAAGACGGCCAAGCTGATCAACGGGCACTTCACCCGTGACGTCACCATCAAGGACAAGGTGTACAAGAAGGGCCAGCAGGTCCCGAGCTTCGCCTTCCTCCAGGCCGACGGCTCCACCGCCTCCGGCAACTGGCTGTACTGCAACTCCTACACGGACAAGGGCAACATGGCCGCCCGGCGCGACCTGGCCCAGACCGAGGAGCAGGCGAACATCGGGCTCTACCCGAACTTCTCCTGGTGCTGGCCGGTCAACCGCCGCATCCTCTACAACCGCGCCTCCGTGGACCTGCAGGGCAAGCCCTTCAACCCGGCCAAGGCGGTCATCGCGTGGAACCCCGAGACCAAGAAGTGGGTGGGCGACGTGCCCGACGGCGGCTGGGCCCCCGGCACCAAATACGCCTTCATCATGCGCAAGCACGGCTTCGGCCAGATCTTCGGCCCCGGCCGGGCCGACGGTCCGTTCCCCGAATACTACGAGCCCCTGGAGTGCCCGGTGAAGGAGCATCCGTTCTCAAGCACCCTGCACAACCCCACGGCGCTCTCCTTCGACGACGAGCACAAGGCCGCGTGCGATCCCAAGTATCCGTTCATCGGCACCACCTACCGCGTCACCGAGCACTGGCAGACGGGCCTCATGACCCGCAACTGCCCGTGGCTGGTGGAGGCGGAGCCCCAGGTGTTCGTCGAGATGAGCGAGGAGCTGGCCAAGCTGCGTGGCTTCAAGAACGGCGAAAAGGTCGTCGTCCAGTCCGTGCGCGGCTCCATCTGGGCCATAGCCATCGTCACCAAGCGGTTCAAGCCGTTCATGGTCGAAGGCGCGGAAATCCACCAGGTGGGCCTGCCCTGGCACTTCGGCTGGACCTGGCCGAAGAACGGCGGCGATTCCGCCAACATCCTGACCCCGTCCGTGGGCGACCCGAACACCGGCATCCCCGAAACCAAGGCCTTCATGGTCAACGTCGTCAAGGCGTAAAGGAGGAACGACATGAGCAAGACCTTCTTCATCGACCTGACCCGTTGCACGGCCTGCCGCGGCTGCCAGATCGCCTGCAAGCAGTGGAAGAAACTCCCGGCCGAACCCACCGAGAACTGGGGCTCCCACCAGAACCCCAAGGACCTCTCCGGGGTCACCCTCAAGGTCGTCCGGTTCAACGAGGTGGAAATCGACGGCAAGCTGGACTGGCTGTTCTTCCCGGAACAGTGCCGCCACTGCATCGAGCCGCCCTGCCTGGACGCCATGACCGTCCCCGGCGCCATCGTCCATGACCCCGAGACCGGGGCCGTGGTCTACACCGCGCTGACCGCCAAGGAGCCGGACAAGGAGGCCTTCGCCGCCTCCTGTCCGTACAACATCCCGCGCGTCAACAAGGAGACCGGCCAGGTGGTCAAGTGCGACATGTGCAACGACCGCGTGAAAATGGGCCTCCTGCCCGCCTGCGTCCAGACCTGCCCCACCGGGGCCATGAACTTCGGCGACCGCGACGAGATGCTCGCGCTGGCCGAGGAACGCCTCGCCAAGGTGCAGGAAAAGCATCCGGACGCCGAGCTGGTGGACTACGAGGACGTGCGCGTCATCTACCTCGCCAAGACCGACACGGCCAACTACTACGAGTACCTGTCCGCCGACGCGACGCCCGTGCGGCGCGGCCCCATGACCCGGAAGCAGTTCCTGGCCGGGCTGGCCCGTCCGGTGCGGCGCATGCGCAGCTAGACGAAAAAACCGCCCGGCGCGGCCATCCGCGCCGGGCGGTTCACCCGAAGAACACCTCCGTAGCGCTTGCGCGCGGAGTTCTCCGGCCCCGGCGTCGCCATGCGCCGGGGCTTTTTCTCATGGTGCCGTATCAAATCAAGCAGGGAATGCTTGTCATTTCCCCAATAAAAACGTAGTGGTAATAGTGTTTCCCTCAACCTAGTTCAAAATCGGAGACTGTCTTGCGCGCGTTCCCGTGGATAGCCCTGCTCTGCCTCGCCCTGCTCGCCTCCGGGTGCGACAGCCGCGACCGTTCCGAGACCGCGCCCCCGCACACCCCGGGCGTGAGCGACACCGAGATACGCCTCGGCTCCTCCCTGCCGCTGACGGGCCACGCGGGCTACCTGGGCACCCAGACCCTGCGCGGGGCCGAGGCCTACCTCCGCCACGTCAACGACGAGGGCGGCGTGCATGGCCGCAAGATCTCCCTCCAGGTCCTGGACGACTCCTCCGACCCGCCCCGCTGCCTGGCCAACACCCAGCGCCTCATCATCGACAACGACGTCCTCGCCCTGTTCTGCTACGTGGGCACCCCCACCACGGTGAAGGTCCTCTCCCTGGTGGAGGAGGCGCGCATCCCGCTGGTGGGCATGTTCACCGGGGCCAACGCCCTGCGCCAGCCCTTCAACCGCTACGTCATCAACATCCGCGCCTCCTATTATCAGGAGACCAAGGCCGCCGTGCAGCACCTGGTCCACGACCTGGGGCTGCGCAGCATCGCGGTCTTCTACCAGTACGACGCCTACGGATTCGACGGCCTGGTCGGCACGGAGCTGGCCCTCAAGGAATACGACCTCGAACCCGTGGGGCGCGGCTCCTACATCCGGGGCACGCGCAACGTGGCCGAGGGACTGGAGCGCATCCGCCGCTCCGGGGCCCAGGCCGTGGTCATGATCGGGACCTACGACGCCTGCGCCCAGTTCATCAACCTGGCCCGCGAACGGCACTACAACCCGGTCTTTTACACCGTCTCCTTCGTTGGCGCGGAGGAACTGGCCCGGCGCATCGCCGACAGCCGGGGCTCCACCGTGCTCATGTCCCAGGTCATGCCCCCGCCCGTGGACGGGGACGACGACAACAGCGCCGCCGAACAGTACGTCCGGCTGCTGGACAAGTACTACCCCGGCGACACCCCGAGCTTCGTGGGCCTTGAAGGGTTCATGAACGCCCGGATCATGGTGGAGGGGCTCATGCGCGCCGGGCGCGACCTGACCCGCGAGAAACTGGTCAGCGCCATCGAGTCCATCCAGGACCTGAAGCTCGGCCCCGGCCTGACCATCAACTACGGCCCCTACGACCGGCAGGGGCTGGACGCCATTTTCTTCACCCGGCTGGAGCAGGGCCGCTTCGTTCCCTTCGAGGACTGGCCCGAGCTGAAGCGGGAGCTGGAGGAACGGCCATGAGCCGGAATTCCCGCCTCTCGGCCCGCATCGCCCGCATCGGCCTGCGCGAGAAACTGCTCTTCTCGATGCTCGCGGCCGTGCTCTTCATCAGCGTGGCCATCGCGCTCATCTCGCGCTACATCCTCATCAGCTCGCTCACCCACGAGCTGGAAATGCGCGGCTACGCCATCGCCCACTCCGTGGCCGAGCGCGGCGGGTCCTACATCCTGGACAACGACATTCCGCAGCTCCTGAGCCTGATCTTCGACGAAACGCGCATCCGCCAGCGCAAGCAGCTCATCGCCTACGTCTACATCGAAGACCAGCACGGCAAGGTCCTGGCCCACACCCTGACCCGCAACCTGCCGGAGAGCCTGCACTCCAACGCCATCCCGCCCGTGGAGCAGGAGTCGGTCAAGCTGCTGAACATGGACGGGCAGGAGATCTACGACATCGCGGCGGCCATCAACGAGGGCCTTTACCGCATCGGCACGGTCCACGTGGGGCTGAACAAGAAACACATCGACGCCCTGGTGGGCAAGCTCCGGGTGGCCTTCTTCGGCTTCATCTCGGCGGTCATCATCATCACCTTCATCCTCAGCTCCTGGCTCTCCAAGTACATCTCCAAGCCCGTGTCCGACCTGACCCGGCTGTCCGACGAAATCAGCCGGGGCAACTTCGACATCCCGCTCCAGATCGGCCCCGAGGAGGATTGGGACACCTCCCAGTGCCCGGCCTTCACCAACACCGACCTGCCCTGCTGGCACTTCGACCAGTCCCGCAGCGGCGAGAGCCCGGGCGAGGTCTACCGCCACTGCGCGGACTGCGCCTTCTACCGCAAGCACGAGGGCGACGAGGTGGTCCAGCTCGGCGACTCCTTCCGCAACATGGTCTGGTCCATCAAGCTCTACCGCCACCGGCTGCGCGAGTCCGAGGAGAAATACCGCTCCCTGTTCGACTCCGGCCCGGACCCCATCTTCGTGGTGGACCTGGACAAGGGCGAAATCCGCGACGCCAACCCGCGCGCCGAGGAACTCTACCATTACCGCAAGTCCGACCTCCTGGGCATGAAATTCCTGGACCTCGGCCCCGAGCACAACCTGGACTGCTTGAACTACTTCGACGAGGACGGCTCGGGCTGCGTCTATTTTCCCAAGCGGCTGCACTACAAGAGCGGCGGCGAACCGTTCTTCGTGAACATGCACGCCTGCCCCATCTCCTACCGGGGACGGCACGCCATCATCATCGCGGTCACCGACATCACCGAACTGATCGAAAAGGACGCCCAGCTCATCCAGGCGGGCAAGATGAAATCCCTGGGCGAGATGTCCGCGGGCGTGGCCCACGAGCTGAACCAACCCCTCAACGCCATCAAGATGGGCAGCGAGTTCCTGGCCATGATGTCCGAGGAGGGCATCGAGGTGCCCAAGGAGCACTTCCTGGAGGTGGTCCGCGAGATCTCCAACCAGGTGGACCGCGCAACCGAGATCATCAACACCCTGCGCTCCTTCGGCCGCAAGTCGGACATCCTGGAGGAGCCGGTCAACCTCAACCAGCCCGTGCGCGCGGTCATGTCCATGATCCGGCGGCAGTTCGAGCTGGGCGACATCCGGTTCGAACTGAACCTCGCCGACGACCTGCCCGCCATCCTGGCCCACTCCAACCGGCTCCAGCAGGTCGTCTTCAACATGGTGGCCAATGCGCGCGACGCCATCAACGACGCGTCCTCGCCCCGGGACCCGAGGCGCGAGCGGCGCATCTCCATCCGCACCGGCAGGGACGACGGCCACGTCTTCGTCGAGGTGGCGGACACGGGATCGGGCATCAGCCCCGAGGACCAGGACAAGGTTTTCGAGCCCTTCTTCACCACCAAGGAGGCGGGCCAGGGCATGGGCCTCGGGCTGGCCATCACCTACGGCATCGTCAAGGACTACGGCGGGGACATCCGCATTCAGAGCGAATTGGGCCAGGGCACGGTATTCCATGTGGAATTCCCGGCCGCATGGGCCCGCGGAGGCAACAAGGCATGAAAAAGGAAAAAGTGCTGGTCATCGACGACGAACGGCCGACCCTCAGAATGTTCACCCTGCTCCTTTCGGCCTACGGCTACGACATCATCACGGCCGAAAACGGCCGCGATGGCGTCGAGGCCTTTGAGCGGGAGTCCCCCGGCCTGGTCCTGACCGACATCAAAATGCCGGTCATGGACGGCATCGAAGTGCTCAAGGCCATCAAGCGGATCAACCCCCAGACCGAGGTCATCGTCATCACCGGCCACGGCGACATGGACCTGGCCATCCAGGCCCTGAACCTCGACGCCACGGACTTCATCAACAAGCCGCTGAGGCGCCACGACCTGGAGCAGGCCCTGCGCCGCGCCAGCCAGCGCCTGGCCATCGCCAAGAACGAGGAGGGGCAGGTCCGCCTGGAGGAACGGGGCAAGACCGCGGTCATCAACGTGCGCGGCAACGTCTCCACCCACTCCATTCCCCACCTGGCCGAGGCCCTGGAGCGGGCCTCCAACCTGGGGCACAGGGTGCTCCTCCTGGACTTTGACGAAAACGCCTCCATCAACGGCGCGGGCCTGACCGGCCTCAAGGAACTGCTGGAGAAACAACGGGAACACGGCAGACGCGTGATCCTGGCCGGGCTCACCGACAATTTCCGGGCTGTGTTCGAGTCCATGGGCATCACCCGCATCGCCGAAATTTTCGACAACCGGGACGACGCCCTGGCCGCTCACTGACCCTTGCCCGCCACCTCGTCCAGAGCGTGGACCAACTCGCCCAGGTCGGGCCGCTTGTTGACGTCACCCACGTGAATCCAGCGGATGACGCCTTTTTTGTCGATGATGAACAGGGCCCGCTCGGCAGTGCCGTCCGAACGCAGCACGCCGTAGGCCGAGGCCGCCGCGCCGTGGGGCCAGAAGTCGGAGAGCACCGGAAAGCCGAGGCCGCCCATGGCCTCCACCCAGGCGTGCTGGCTCGGCCAGTTGTCCTCGCTGATGCCCAGAAGCTGCGCCCCCCGCTCCGCAAACAGGCCCAGGGCCAGGTTGTAGCCCGGCCACTGGTCCGAGCAGACCGGGGTCCACGCCGCCGGGACAAAGGAAAGGATCACGATTCGCCCCCGGTAGTCGGCCAGCCGGACCCGCTTGCCCGTAAAGCTTGGCAGGTCGAAGGCCGGGGCCGCGTCGCCCACCTTGACCTTCAGCACCGAATCCACCGGCTTGAGCTTCCCGACGTCATAGACGTGCATGTGGTCGGCCGCGGCCGCAATGGGGCACAGGCAGATCAGCAGGGCCAGAATGCATCCTCGCATGGCTTGCTCCTACCTGGCCGTCAGGTCCTTGAGCAGGGCGAGCAGGACGTCCACGTCGCTGAGCGCGCCCACGTGGTGGTAGCGGACGGACCGGCCGTCCTCCAGGTCCACCAGGTAGAAGGCCGGGGTCCCCACCTCGTCCAGGGCCTTGTGCCAGGTGAAATCCGGGTCGTCGAAGAGAGGGAAGGGCACGGCGTACTTCTCGCGGAAGACGTTGACCTCGAAGGCAGTGTTGCCCGTGCCGATGCCGATGAACCGCATGTCCTTGCCGAAGCCCGCCTCCCGGACCTTGGCGTAGAGCTGGTTGACCGAGGGCGCGTCGTGCTGGCAGATGGGGCAGTACATGCTGAAGACCTCGACGAAGACGTAGCGCGCGCCAACGGCCGAGGGCCGGACCTCGTCGCCGGACAGGCCGAGATAGGACCGCTGCCCGGCCTCCAGCGGGCCCGTCAGGGGCAGATCGGGAAACGCCTGGCCCGCGATGGCCGGAGCGGCCAGAAGCATCAGCAGAAAAAGAGCCAGTATCAACCGTCGAAACATGCCATGCCTCCGCGCCAATAGTTTTTTCCCTTTGCCACATAATGCGTCAGGCCGTCCCCGAAGACAAAGCCGCTCCTCACTGGCCCGGTTTGGCACCGCCGGGCCGCGCCGCCCCCTCCTTCGGTCCTCCCGCCCGCTCCGCACAAATAGCATCAATGTGCATTTTGTAGTTTTTATTTCACGTTTTTGTGATAAATAGGTCGATTCCCTCCCGGTCCAGGGCGCGAAATCCCGAAAAACCGAGCAATGGCGGGCTCTGGCATCATGCTTGCTTTATCGCGGTATGCCTCGAAGCGTCAATGGAATGAAACACGGCGCCCTGCTGGCCATCTGCCAGGTCATCGACCAGTCCATCGAGCTGGAGTCGGCCCTGGAGCATGTGCTGCGGATCATGTCCGACGAGCTGTCCATGCAGCGCGCCACGGTAACCCTTTATGACCCGGAAACGGGCCAGCTCTCCATCAACGCCTCCTACGGCCTGACCCCGGAGGAGAAGCGGCGCGGCGTCTACCGCCTGGACGAGGGCGTCACCGGGCGCATCTTCCAGACCGGCGAGCCCTACTTCGTCCCTGACATCGACAAGGAGCCGCTCTTCCTGGACCGCACCGGGGCGCGTCGGCTCAAGCGCGGGATGATCTCGTTCATCGGCGTGCCCATCATGCTCCACGGCACGCCCATCGGCGTGCTCAACGTGGACCGCATCTTCTCGGACGACATCGGCTTCGAGGAGGACATCGACTTCCTCAAGGTGGTCTCCACCCTCATCGGCCAGTTCATCAGCCTCAACGAGAAGATCATGGAGCGGGAGGCCGTGCTCAAGCGCGAGAACACCTCCCTCAAGTACCAGATTTCCAAGAGCACCAAGGGGCCCTACATCGTCGGCCAGAGCCAGGCCATGACCGAGGTGCAGCGGCAGATGGAGAAGGTCTCGCCCACCCGGGCCACGGTCCTGCTCCTGGGCGAATCCGGCGTGGGCAAGACGCTCATCGCCCGGATAATCCACGAACTCTCGGAGCGCGCCCAGTACCCGTTCATCAAGGTCAACTGCGCCTCCATTCCTGAGAACCTGCTGGAATCCGAGCTGTTCGGCCATGAGAAGGGCGCGTTCACCGGAGCCACCAACTCCCGGCCCGGCCGGTTCGAGGAGGCGGACTCGGGCACCATCTTCCTGGACGAGATCGGCGAGCTGCCCATGGGCCTCCAGGCCAAACTCCTGCGCGTGCTCCAGGACAAGGAGCTGGAGCGGCTGGGGAGCAACCGCACCCGGCACATCGACGTGCGCATCCTGACCGCCACCAACCGCGACCTGGGCGACCTGGTGGAGCACGGCAAGTTCCGGCTCGACCTCTACTACCGCCTGAACGTCTTTCCCATCCGCGTGCCCGCCCTGCGCGAGCGCAAGGAGGACATCCCCGGCCTGCTCAACCACTTCATGCGCCGCATGGCCGAGGACTACGGCCGGATTATGCACTTCACGCCCACGGCGCTGGACGCGCTGATCCGCTACGACTGGCCGGGCAACGTCCGCGAGATGCAGAACCTGATCGAGCGGCTGGTCATCATGTCCGAGACCGAGCGCATCAGCCTGGAGTTCCTCAAGTCCTACCTGGCCCCGGGCCAGTCGGCCACCACCCAGGAGGTCCTGGGCCCGGCCGTGGCCCCCGCGCACCAGACCTCGCTCAAGGAGGTGGAGCGCAACGAGGTCCTGGCCGCCCTGGAGCGCAACGACTGGCTGCAGTACAAGGCCGCCGAGGCCCTGGGGCTGACCGCCCGCCAGATGGGCTACCGGGTCAAGAAGTACAACCTGGAGTCCATGATAGCCGAGGGCCGCGCCCGGCTGCGCCGCCGCCGGAAGACGAACTGATTTTTCCCGACAACACCTCCCCCCCAAAAGGACGGCCCCGTCGGTCATTGTGACCGGCGGGGCCGTTCAGGTGGATGCGGACGGTTGGTTGCGATGGCGCCTACTCCCTACTCCGCCGGGCCGTAGGTGCGGACCGAGGCGATCTTCTCCCAGTCGTAGTAGGTGTTGATGTTGGCGCCGTCCCTGACGCAGGTGACGCGCACGAACTCCTCGCCCAGGAACAGGGTGGCGGCCTCGTAGACCGCGCCCTCGTTGACCTGGACCTTGATGTCCTTCCTGAGCTTGCGTGACATGGTCCCCTGCACGGGCGTGGACGCGTACTCGAACACTTTCTCCAACGTCGCCTTGTTCATAGGATTCCTCCTTGGATGGTTGGCCGCGCCGATGCACGGGAGCGGTCCGGGTGCGCGAACCGGGAATGGTTCGGACCGCCGTCACCGGCGCGGCAAATTCGTTCGGGGCAAGGCGCAAGCCCCCGTCGGGGCCGCGGCGCAGTCCTCCTGCGCAAGGGTCCGGCCGAAACGCGGCAACGCAGCCATCGCGTCCATCTCAGCCAGCGCGCCCCTCCGATCCCGGCTAGGGCCGGAGATCGGTGCGAGGGCAAGGCGCAAGCTTCGGCCGGGGCCGCGGCGCAGTCCTCCTGCGCAAGGGTCCGGCCGAAGCGCGGCAAC
>NZ_JAQUWN010000015.1:0-45476 GCF_028692895.1 Pseudodesulfovibrio sp. | reverse complement strand
CAGCGCGCCCCTCCGATCCCGGCTAGGGCCGGAGATCGGTGCGAGGGCAAGGCGCAAGCTTCGGCCGGGGCCGCGGCGCAGTCCTCCTGCGCAAGGGTCCGGCCGAAGCGCGGCAACGCAGCCATCGCGACCATCTCAGCCAGCGCGCCCCTCCGATCCCGGCTAGGGCCGGAGATCGGTGCGAGGGCAAGGCGCAAGCTTCGGCCGGGGCCGCGGCGCAGTCCTCCTGCGCAAGGGTCCGGCCGAAGCGCGGCAACGCAGCCATCGTGCCGATATCCGGCCCTAGCCGCAGCCGCCGCCGGTGCCGGTGCAGGCCCCGCCGATTCCGGCGCGGCGTCCCTTGAACAGGCGCAGGTCTCCGCCGGTGAACACGGCGCGCAGGGAATCCTGGATGAAGCCGTCCACCACGTGGGCGGCGATGCCGTGCTCCTCCAGCATGAGCCTGGGCGTCTCGCCCACGGCGGCGCAGAGCACGGCGCGGCAGTCGTGCAGAGTGGCGGCCAGGCTGGTCCAGCGCTTGGGGCCGCAGCCCGCGTCCGGGGCCGGGCGCTCGCCGATGAGCCGGTAGATGCCGCCCTCGGCCTCGCCCCAGATCTGAAAGGACTTGGCCTCGCCCAGGTGCTGGTTGACGAGCATGCCCTCGCGGGTGGCCACGGCCACGTAAGGCTTCGAGGCGTTGGCCTCCAGGGGCTTGAGCTTGGAGCAGGCCTGGAGGGCGCCGCACAGGGCGGCCGACTGGTCGTCGCCGAGCAGGCCGACGGCGTCGGCGCGGCAGCGGCGGCAGTGGGTCATCTGGGCGATGACCTTGCCCGCCTCCTTGCGCAGGGGCAGGACGGTCTCGCTTCCGGGCTCGGGCAGGTGGGCGAAGGGGGTGTCGGCCGTGGGCTTGAGCGGGATCATGTTCTGGATGTCCGCGCCCAGCCCGGCGCAGACCCTGGCCACCTCCACGATGTGGTGATCGTTGACGCCGGGGATGACGATGGAGTTGATCTTGACGGTGACGCCGCGCTCCTTGAGGCCCTTGATGGCCGCTATCTGGCGCTCCAGCAGCAGAGCCGCGCCCTGCTCGCCGCGATAGACCACGTTGCCGTCCTTGACCCAGGCGTAAATCCGGGCGCCGATGGCCGGGTCCACGGCCGAGATGGTGATGGTGACGTGGGAGACGCCGATCTCGGCGATGTCGTCCAGGTACGGCAGGATGCCCATGCCGTTGGTGGACAGGCAGTAGAGCAGTCCGGGGTGCTCGGCGTTGATGAGGCGCATGGTCTCCAGGGTCTCGGCCGGGTTGGCGAAGGGGTCGCCTGGACCGGCGATGCCCGCCACGGTGATGCGCGGCTCCTTCTCCAGGACCTTGTGCATGTATTCGGCGGCCTGGAAGGGCTTCAGCACCCCGCTGGTCACGCCGGGGCGCGACTCGTTGACGCAGTCGTACTTGCGGTTGCAGTAGTTGCACTGGATGTTGCACTTGGGCGCGACCGGGAGATGGACGCGGCCGCAGCTACCGGCGGATTCCTTGTTGAAGCACGGGTGGCGGGTGGTATCCTTTATCATGGCGGTCTCCTGAAATCCTTCCGGTTTAGAGGTATCCGTAGCCGATGGGGGAATCGGACTGCTTCTTTTCGAGCACGGCGTTGACCACGCGGTCGAAGAGCGTGAGCGCGCCCTTGTAGCCGAGGGTCGGCGTGCGCTGGCCGCCGAAACGGTCGTGGATGGGGAAGCCCACCCGGACGAGCGGCACGTTCCACTCCTTGGCGTACCGGTAGCCCTTGGAATGGCCCACGAGCAGGTCCGGGGCCAGGGTTCCGGCCTCGGCCGCGATGTCGTGGAAGTCCACGCCCTCGCGCACCTCGGGAGCGATGCGGGCCACGCCGTCGGTGACCCGGGCGATGGCCTCGGAGAGCCCCTTCCTGCGCGCGCCGGTGCCGGCCAGGACCACGTCCACGCCGATTTCGGACAGGAAGGCGGTCAGCCCGACCACCAGGTCCTCCTCGCCGTAGACCACGGCCCGCTTGCCGAAAATGTACTTGTGGCCGTCCACGTAGGCGTCCACCAACCGGCCGCGCTCCAGCTCGTAGCGCCGGGGCATGGGCGTGCCGGAGACGTCCTCCAGGGTCTCGAAGAAGCGGTCGGACTCGCGCAGGCCCATGGGCAGGCCGATGCGGTGGTTGGGCACGCCGAAGCGGTCCTCCAGGCTGGTTCCGCCGGACTGGGGGGGCATGCAGCGGCCGAACTCGATGGTCGCGCGGGCGCCGGACATCTCCTTGATCTCGCTGATGGGCGTGCCGCCGGTGGGAATCCTGACGTAGTCCTCCAGGGCCGGGCCGTCGAGGGTCTCGGAGATGTCGGGCAGGATGGTGGCCTTGATCCCGAAGTCGCGGCAGATGTCGAAGAGGTGGCGGACGTCCTCGCAGGAGACCAGGCTCGGGAGGATGTTGACCCGGCCGTTGTCCGGCGTCTTCCCGGTGCAGAGCTGTGTCACCAGGGAGCGGACCGCGCCGTGCCAGCCGTCCATGTGGGTGCCGCTGTAGCTCGGGGTGTTGACGTAGACGGTCTCGGGCAGGTCCAGGTCGCCGAATTCGTTCTTGAATTCGAGAAGCGCGCGGGGCACGTCGTCGCCGATGGTCTCGGTCAGGCAGGTGGTGGCGATGCCGACCAGGGCGGGCTCGTACTTCTTCATCACGTTGAGGATGCCCTTCTTGAGGTTGGGCCCGCCGCCGTAGATGGCCTGCTTCTCGCCCAGGGCCGAGGACGCGATGTCCACGGGCTCGCGGAAGTGGGAGATGATGTAGCGCCGCATGTAGGTGGCGCAGCCCTGGGAGCCGTGCAGGAAGGGTATGGCCCCCTCCACGCCCCGGAAGGCCAGGGAGGCCCCGAGGGGCGTGCAGAGCTTGCAGGCGTTGGTGGTGGAGACGAAATTGGGCTTCTTCCGGATGATGGCGGCGCTACTCATTGACGGCCTCCTTCTTTTCGGCGGCGATGCGGTTGGCGCGACGGGGCGCGAACCGCCAGACCGGGGACATGGCCGAGGAGTGAATTTCGCGGGCGAAGTTGAGCATGCCCACGAACCCCTCCAGGGCCTCCTTGCGCTCGTGGTTGTGGTCGCAGAAGCCAACGCCCAGCTTGTAGGCGATGGGCCGTTCCTTGACCCCGCCCACGAACACGTCCACGTCCTTCTCCTTGATGAAGTGGGAGAGTTCGAGCGGGTTGGCGTCGTCGATGATGACCGTGCCGGGATCGGTGATCTGCTCCAGTTCGGCGTAGTCCTCCTTGGTGCCGGTCTGAGAGCCGACCATGACCACCTTCATGCCCAGGTGGCGGAACGCCTTGACCAGGGAGAAGGCCTTGAAGGAGCCGCCCACGTACATGGCGACCTTCTTGCCCTCCAGGTCCTTGCGGTAGCGGGCCAGCTCGGGCATGAGCCTCTCCAGCTCCTCCTTGACCAGCTTCTGGGTGCGCTCGACGATGCCGGGGTCCTTGTCCTTGAAGAAGTCGGCCACCTTGTAGAGGGATTCGGCCATGTCCTCGATGCCGAGGTAGGAGACGCGCTCAAACGGCGTGCCGTACTGCTCCTCCATCATCTTGGCCAGCTCCATGGTCGCGCCGGAGCACTGCACCAGGTTCAGGGCCGCGCCGTGGCAGCGGCGGATGTCGGCCACCCGGCCGTCGCCGGTGATGTTGGCCACCACCTGGACGCCCATCCGTTCGAGATAGTCGCGGATGATCCAGATCTCGCCCGCCAGGTTGAAGTCGCCCAGGATGTTCACGGAAACGGGCGGGACGTCGCCGACGTCGCCGGTGCCGACCAGCTTGAACATGGCCTTGCACGCGGCCTCGTACCCGGCCCGCTTGTTGCCCTTGAACCCCTCGGACTGGACCGGCAGGACCGGGATGCCCTTTTGCTCGCCGACCCGGCGGCAGACCGCCTCCACGTCGTCGCCGATGATGCCGACGATGCAGGTGGAGTAGACGAAGGCCGCGTTGGGGTGGTGGCGGTCGATGAGTTCGATGAGGGCGGCTTCGAGCTTCTTCTCGCCGCCGAAAATCACGTCGGTCTCCTGGAGGTCGGTGGAAAAGGAGAGCCGGTGCAGCATCGGGCCGCTGGAGAGCGAGCCACGGATGTCCCAGGTGTAGACCGCGCAGCCGATGGGCCCGTGCACCAGGTGCAGGGCGTCGGCGATGGGATACAGGACCACGCGCGATCCGCAGAAGACGCAGGCGCGCTGGCTCACGGCCCCGGCCAGCGATTCCCGGTTGCAGGCGATGTCGATGGCGCCCTGGCCGGTGAGGTGGATCTGGTCCTTTCTCTCTTCGAGTATGGTTGTCGTTTCCGTCATGGCTTCCCCCTTTTGGAACAGTCGGTTACGCCCGGCGAGCCGGGACTTGGGGATATATGGTCCTTGCGCCTTCGGGGAGCGCGGGCTCCGGACCCGCTTCCCGGCGCGTTCCGCCCCCGCCCTGGCCCCGCCGGACCTCCCCGAAGGGAGCGGCGGGACCGCCTTCAGCCGTGGAGTGCGTCAACCGCCCCGTGCGCTCGCCGACCACAGTCCTGTCGACGGTGCGGGCGGCCGGGATGCGTCCCCGACCGTTGTTCGGCATCAGTTCCGGGCCGCCGCGCCGCGCCAGGGGACGCGGGCAGGCTGCGCTTGAGGAACGGATGACGGCGGCTTCGGGCATCGGGCGACTCTCTTTCGCCTAGGACAGCAGGTAGTCGGCGCAGGCTTCGCCGTCTTCGAGGCCGTCCAAAATCGCATCGATGGCTTCCTCGGAATCCACGCCCTTGAACCAGTAGTTGTCGGGCTGGACAACCATGATGGGGCCGTTTTCACACTGCTTGAGGCAGGTGGAGGCCACCACCAGCGCGTCCATGCCGCGATCCAGGATCTCCTCCTCGATGTACTGGAGGAATCCCTCGCTCTGCTTGTGGCAGATGCCCTTCTTGTCGCCCGCGGCGCGGAAGGACTGGCAGCAAATGATCATTCTCTGGGGTACAGCCATTTCTTCAACTCCTCGTGATGTCGTGTTTTACTTCTTGCACTTCTTGCCTTTCCCGCCGCCGTAGAGAACGTCCACGGTGGGGGCGATCTCACCATCGGTAATCATGACCGTCAGCCCGCCGCGGGCCAGCAGCTCGCGCGGGCTCGGCCCGGCGCTGGCCGCCAGGAGGACGAAGCAGTCGGCGAGCAGCTCGCCGAGTTCCTGCCAGCGGGCGGCGCCCGTGCCCGCATCCGGCGCGTCGCGCACCTCGAGCAGGCAGGGCAGCCTGTCCTCGCGCGGACCGTAGATGAGCACCCTGGCCGCCTGGCCCAGGTGCAGGTCCACGTCGATACCGTTCGCGCTGACCACGGCCACGTTGGGCCGCTCCCCGGTCGGGCGGGGCAGTGTCGCGGAGACGCCGCCCTGGGACCGGCGCTTCTCCAGGCCGGAAACGACCTCGCCGCACTCCTCCCAGGAAGGCATGAGATTGATGTGGCGCGCGACCTGGTCGCGCACCCGGGCCAGCAGGTCCATGTCCGGCGTGGCCGGGAACTCGCCGCCCTCCTTGCCGGGCCAGAACGGGACCACGGCCATGATGTCCGCGCCCAGCCCGGCCATGGTCTTGGCGATGGCCTCCACATGGTCGGCGTTGTGGCCGGGATAGACCGTGGTGTTGACCTTGACGGCCACACCGGCCGCCTTGAGGGCCTTCACGGCACGGGTCTGCTCGTCCACCAGCACCCTGGCCGCGGCGGGCAGTGGCATGGTCCTGGTGGAGGGGCGAATCCAGGCGTACAGGCCTTCGGCCACGGCCGGGTCCACGGCGTCCACCAGCAGGGTGACGTGGGAGAGCCCCACCGCCTTGAGCGCCTCGGCATAGCGCTCCACGCCGATGCCCACGGTGGTCAGGCACAGGGAAATTTCGGGGTGCCGCCCGCGCACCATCCGGAGGGTGCGCAGGGTGGCGTCGGGCGTGGCCATGGGGTCGCCGGGGCCGGTGATGCCCACGATGCCGACCGGGGTCCCCCCGGCCGAAAGCTCGCCTTCCAGCCAGGAGACGGCCTCCTCGGGGAGCATGGCCGGAGCGGCCTTGGCCCCGGGGGCGAAGCGGATGCGCGCGTTGGCGCGCGGAGCCACGGGCAGGTGGAGGCGGCCGACCTTGCTGCGGGACGTCATGCCGAAACAGGGGTGGGACTCGTATGAGACGGCGGTCGGTGTCATGCGCCTTCATCCTTGGGTTTTTCGGGTCGGGCCGCCGGGGGCGGGCGGCCGGGCCCGGGCCGGGTTTGGGCCCCGCGGCGGAGGGGGAAGGTCTCCGCCGCGGGGACTTTTCAAGCTACAGGACGAGCTCGAACGCCTGTTCGGAGGAATCGCGGTCTTTGCGATCCAGGAGCAGGTCCAACATCTTTTCGAGCAACCGGAGGCCGCCCTTGTAGCCGACTGTCGGGAAGTACTGATGGCCCTGGCGGTCCAGGATGGGGAAGCCCCACCGGAGCAGAGGAATGTCCTCGTCGCGGGCGATGTACTTGCCGTAGGTATTGCCGATGAGCAGGTCCACGGGCTCGTTCTTGATCCACTGGTGCATCAGGAACATGTCGCCCTTGGCCTTGACCTTGACCTCGAAGGGCTGGTCCTTGCAGATGTCCTTGATCCGCCGCTCGAAGGACTTGCCCGGGGTGCCGGTGACGACGTAGACGGGCTGCATGTCGAGCGAGACCAGGAACTCGCACATGGAGATGAGCTGGTCCGGGTCGCCCCAGAGGGCCACGCGCTTGCCGTAGAAGTACTGGTGCATGTCGGAGATCATGTCGACCAACTGGCCGCGCTCGTAGTCCACCGCGTCCGGAACCGGGACGCCCGCCACGGTGCGCAGCACGTCGATGAACCGGTCGGTGGCGGCCAGGCCGAAGGGCATGTCGAGCACGGTGCAGGGCACCTTGCACTTGGCGTCGAGCCAGCGGGCCGCGTCGGCCGAGCACCACTCGCCCAGGGCCAGGGTGCCCATGGCGTCGCCGCAGGCCTTGAGCTCCTTGATGGTCACGCCGCCGTCGGGGAACATCTTGTACTCGCCGGTCAGGGGCGCGTTGAGCACCCCGGAGGTGTCCGGGAACAGGGTGATGTCAACGCCGACCAGCGCGGCCAACCGCTTGATCTCGGCCATGTCCGATGGCTCGACCCAGCCGGGGATGACGTTGACCTTGTGGGTCTTCTTGCCGGTGGGCTCGGCCAGCATGGCCATGGACTTGACCATGTTGGAGAAGCCGGTGACGTGGGAGCCCACGTAGCTCGGGGTGGCGGCGCCCAGCAGGGTCTTGCCCTCGGGCACCTTGCCCTCCTTTCGCGCCTTGTCGAAGATCTGGTTCAGGTCGTCGCCGATGGTCTCGGACAGGCAGGTGGTGTGCACGGCGATCACTTCGGGGTCATAGACCGTGAAGATGTTGTTGATCGCCTGGAGCAGGTTGGCGTGGCCGCCGAAGACGGACGCGCCTTCCGTGAACGAGCTGGTGGACGCGGAGACGGGCTCCTTGTAGTGCCGGGTCAGCGCCGAGCGATGATAGGCGCAGCAGCCCTGCGAGCCGTGGGAGTGCGGCAGGCAGCCGTGGATGCCCAGGGCGGCGTACATGGCGCCGATGGGCTGGCACGTCTTGGCCGGGTTGATGGTCAGCGCCTTGCGCTCCATCACTTCAACGGGGGTGTGTCTGAGTAATGCCATGTCTGTTATCCTTCCTTATTCCCACACAAAGGTGCCGATGAGTTCGGGGGACTTCTGCCAGGGGGACTTCGTGTAGGACCAGACCTTGCTGTTCACGAGCCGGTCGATCTCCGCGTAGAAGTTGATCGCGCCCTTGAAGCCCGCATAGGGTCCGCCGTAGTCGTAGCTGTGCAACTGCTTCATGGGCACGCCGCACTTCTGGATGGAGTACTTTTCCTTGATGCCGGCGCAGAAGATGTCCGGCTTGTAGAGCTCCACCAGCTTCTCGGCCTCGTACTGGTTGAGGTCGTCGATGACGATGGAGCCCTCGTCCATCTGGGTGTTCATGCCTTCGTAGTCCTTGAACTCGAACCCGGAATCCTCCAGGGCCTTGATCTCGGCCTCGGTCTTGCGGGGGCTGTAGAGCTTGGGATCGGCCGTAACCTCGATCTCCTCGATGTTGCGGGAGTCGGCGTCCGGGACCAGGTCCGGGATGACCTGGCGGCCTTCGTAGTCGTCGCGGTGGGCGAACTCGTAACCGGCGGACAGGGTCTTCATGCCCAGCTCGCCGAACAGGTCCTGGTAGTGGTGGGCGCGGGAGCCGCCGACGAAAAGCATGGCGGTCTTGCCTTCGGTGCGCGGCTTGTGCTCGGCCAGGGCGGCCTCCACGGCGGGCATTTCCTCGGCGATGACGGCCTCGATGCGGTCGATCAGGGCCGGGTCGCCGAAGTACTGGCCGATCTTGCGCAGGGACTTGGCCGTGGAGTTGGCGCTGATGAAGTTCACCTTGAACCACGGGATGCCGTACTTGGTCTCCATCATGTCGGCCACGTAGTTGATGGACCGGTGACACATGACCAGGTTCAGGTCGGCGTGGTGGGCCCGGGCGAACTGGTCGTAGGACGAGTTGCCGGAGAAGGTGGACAGGCAGGTGATGCCGCACTTGTGGAAGATGCGGTCGATCTCGAAGGCGTCGCCGCCGATGTTGTACTCGCCGAGCAGGTTGACCTTGAACTCGCCTTCCTCTTCCTTGTCGCTCTCGCCCACCAGGTGGGTGAAGACCTGGTTGTTGGCGATGTGGTGGCCGGCGGACTGGGAGACGCCCTTGTAGCCCTCGCAGGAGAAGGCGAAGACGTTGCAGTCGCCGAACTTCTCCTTCATCTTCTTGGACACCGCGTGGATGTCGTCGCCGATGAGGCCCACCGGGCAGGTCGCGAAAACGCAGATGCCCTTGGGGTGCAGGAGGTCGTAGGCTTCCTGGATGGCGGCGGCGAGCTTCTTCTCGCCGCCGAAGATGATGTCCTGATCCTGCATGTCCGTGGAGAAGCAGTAGGGCATGTAGTTGTCGCCGTCGGGACCCGGATCGGTCTGGTTGCGGCGGGTGAGCCAGGAGTAGAAGCCGCAGCCGATGGGGCCGTGGGTGATGTTCACGATGTCGCGGGTGGGGCCCATGATGACGCCCTTGCAGCCTGCGTAGGTGCAGCCGCGCATGGTGATGATGCCCGGGATGGTCCGGACGTTGGCCATAATCTCGGGAGCAGTCCCGCTGCCCGTGGCCTCGTTGATCATGATCTGCTTGGCGCGCTTGCGGGCCACCTTGGGAGGATACTTCGCGAGAAGCTCTTCCTTGATGTCGGTGGGCTTGAGCTGCACGAGCTTTTTCGTCTTAGCCATGTATGCTGTCTCCTTCAAAAGCGGCGCTAGACAATCGCCTTTTCACCGGTTTCATGGGTCCTGACGCGCACGGCGTCGCCGATGGGCAGTACGAAGATCTTGCCGTCGCCGGGCTTGCCGGTCCGGTTGACCGTCATGATGGCCTCCACGACGTCCTCGACCATGTCGTCGGGGACGACCACGGTCACGACGCGCTTGGCGTAGAGCTTGCCCTTCTCGCCCAGCACCTCGGCCGCTTCCTCGTAGCCCTTCTCCACGCCGGAGAGGATGCTCGCATTGACGAACCCCTTGCCGCGCCCCTGCGCCTCGTGGGCGAAGAAGGCGTCCACACCGGCCTTGGTGAGGGCGGCCTTGGTCTTGTTCATCATGTTCATGCGCACCACTGCGATGACTTCCTTCATTACGCGGCCCCCTCGCTGGCTGCGGCGGTCTCGTTGACGCCGGAGCTGATGGTGTAGACGTCATCCACGTCGGAAACGAAGATCTTGCCGTCGCCGAAGGCGCCCTTGGCGCCGGAGCGGGCGGCGTCCATGATCGTGTTGATGACGAAGTCCTTGTCGGCGGCGTTGACCACGCTCATGAGCATCGTCTTGGGGATCTCGTCGTAGGTGACCTCGCCGATCTTGATGCCGCGCTGCTTGCCGCGACCAGCCACGGAGAACTTGGTGACGGCGGGAAAACCGTTGTCCATCAGGGCGGCCAGCACGTCGTCCGCTTTCTCGGGCCGAACAATCGCTCGAATCATGATCATCATTTCAGTGATCTCCTATTTGATTGATATCGTTTTGAATTGATTAATTTCGTTTGTAATTCGCCCGGCCGAGGCTAGGCGTCCATGATGCCGTATTCCATCAGCAACTGCTCCAGGTCCTCGATCTGCAGCGGCTTGGGGATGACGAACATCTGGTTCTCGTCGATGGCCTTGGCCAGGCCGCGATACTGATCGGCCTGCGGCACGGTGCCGTCCCACTCGATGACGGTCTTGCGGTTGATCTCGGCGCGCTGCACGTCGTTGTCGCGGGGGACGAAGTAGATCATCTGGGTGCCCAACTTGCTGGCCAGCTCGGTGATGAGCTCGGCCTCGCGGTCGGTGTTGCGGGAGTTGCAGATCAGGCCGCCCAGGCGAACCCCGCCTGACTCGGCGTACTTCATGATGCCCTTGCAAATGTTGTTGGCCGCGTACATGGCCATCATCTCGCCGGAACAGACGATGTAGATTTCCTGAGCCTTGCCGTCACGAATAGGCATGGCGAAACCGCCGCAGACAACGTCGCCGAGGACGTCGTAGAAGGCGTAGTCCAGCCCCTCGGACTCCTCGTAGGCGCCCAGTGACTCCAGCATGTTGATGGAAGTGATGATGCCGCGACCGGCGCAACCGACGCCCGGCTCCGGGCCGCCGGACTCCACGCACCAGGTCCCGCCGTAGCCGGGCTTGCGGATGTCCTCGAGCTCCACGTCCTCGCCTTCCTCGCGAAGGGTGTCGAGAACGGACTTCTGGGCCAGGCCGCCGAGCAGCAGGCGGGTGGAGTCGGCCTTGGGATCGCAACCCACAACCATGACCTTGCGGCCCATCTCGGCCAGGCCGGCGACCGTGTTCTGGGTGGTGGTGGACTTTCCGATTCCGCCCTTCCCGTAAATGGCTACTTTCCTCATGATAATCCTCCTATGGGGTTTGAAAGCGATGATGATGAACCCCCTAAGGCAAAGGACGTGCCATTGTTGACGGCAGCTCTTAACACACTGTTCTTACAGAAGTTTAATTTAAATTCGATACCAATGAATCACCGACAAGATGTGTAGGAAAACACCCTGCGGAACCACAAAGGTGTAGTTTCCCACAAAAGTGTATGCAGGTTGCCGCGACCAGGGTTGCGCTCATAAAGTCAATGATTTAAATAGGATAAACTGGAAAACCAACATTGGCACCGTTTCTGCTTCATATAAGACGGAGCAACAACCAACGGCTGGAGAAAACACATGCTGATCGACACGACACTGAGAGAAGGAGCGCAACTTTTCGGAGCCTATTTCTCCGGCCCGGCCAAGGAGGCCATCGTCGACGGCCTGCTGGCCCTGGGCGTGGACGAGCTGGAGATCGGCTGGGTGGGCCAGGACGGGCTTGGGGATTTCATCCGGACCATCCGCCCGCGCTGCGGACGGACCCACCTCAGCGTCTGGACCCCCTGCCGCGAACGCGACATCCGCGCGGCCTCCGCCCTGGGCGTCAACCGCGTCAACATCGGCGTGCCCGTGTCCGAACTGCACATGGCCGAACGGCTGGACGCCGACCGCGACACCCTCAAGGAACGGCTGGCCTCCACCGTGCTCACCGCCAGGCTCATGGGCATTTCCTACATTTCCGTAGGGCTGGAGGACGTCTCCCGCGCGGACCTCGCCTTCTCTCTGGAAGCGGCCCGCCTGGCCGCCGACATGGGCGCGTCGCGCATCCGCCTGGCCGACTCCCTGGGCATTCTCACCCCCCTCGATATGGCCAACCTCGTCAGCATCTTCCGCGCCGAGCTGCCAAAGACCGACCTGGCCGTGCACTGCCACGACGACTTCGGCATGGCCACCGCCAACGCGGCCACCGCCCTGGCCTCGGGCGCGGACTACGCCGACGCCTCCGTGCTCGGCATCGGCGAACGCTCCGGCATCGCCGCCACCGAGGAACTGGCCGCGCACATTACTCTCAGAAAGGAGGCCGAACATGCGTACCGCACCGAAGCGATCCGCAACCTCTGCGACACCGTTTCTCAGGCTGCCGGGATACCGATCCCGAGGACAAAGGCCGTTGCGGGCAAGGATATCTTCGCCTGCGAATCGGGCATTCACGCCCACGCGCTCACCAAATCCCCGGCCCTCTTCGAACCCTATGACCCGAATCGGGTCGGGGCCTGCCGAACCGTCGCCGTGGGCGGCAAAAGCGGCCGCGCCGCCATCGCCGACGCCCTGGACCAGACGGGTTTGGCGCGCCAGGACCACGACATCCCGACCCTTCTCCGCGCGGTAAGGGAACACGCCCACCGCCTGCGCCGCCCCCTGACTCCCGGCGAATTCGCCCGGCTCGCCCGCTCCGCCGGAAAGGATATGCCATGCTGATGAAAAAACTCGCCTTCGCGCTCCTCTGGCTCTGCCTCCTGTCCGGCACCGCCCAGACCCTGCCCGCGCCGCCCTCCGCCACCCCGGCCGCGACACACGCCGCGCCCCCCTCCCTCACCGCGAGGTAACGCCATGCCAGATGTCTCCACCCCCTACGGCGTCCTGCACTGCACCCGCCACATGGAACGCTTCCCCGACGGCTCGCCCCAGGCCTGCACCGCCGCGTCCGCCAGCCCCCTCGCCACCCCGCTGGGCGAACTCGTGCCCCAGTTCTCCACCGACGACCTGCGCAAAAAAGAAGTCCTGCCCGTCACCTTCCACCCCGACGGCGCCCTCAAATCCCTGCCCCTGGAGAACCAGACCGTCGTCAAGACCCCCGCCGGGCCCATCCCCGCCGAACTGGTCACCTTCCACCCCGCCGGAACCATCAACCGCGTCTTCCCCCTCAACGGCAAACTCTCCGGCTACTGGGCCCAGGAAGACGAAAAAGGCTTCTCCAAACCCGTCACCCTGAATACACCCGCAGGACAAATCACCGCCCACGTCATCGGCCTGGGCTTCTACCCCGACGGCGCGCTGCGCTCCGTCACCCTCTGGCCCGACGAATCCGTCATGGTCGCCACACCCGCCGGAGGCATCCGCGCCCGCATGGGCGTCAGCTTCTCCCCCAAAGGGAAACTGCGCTCCGTCGAACCCGCCAAACCCACCCCCGTCACCACCCCCGCAGGCCAAATCACCGCCTTCGACCCCGACGCCGTGGGCGTCAACGGCGACGTCAACTCCCTGCTCTTCCACGACGACGGCTCCATAGCCCGCGTCGTCACCACCCTCACCACCGTCAAAGCCGTCAGCCCCGACGGCGCCGTCACCCGCTATACCCCCGAATTCCGCGAAAGCCTCTGCGGCGACAGCGAACGGGAAATCATCCCCATGACCATCGAATTCGGCGGCGGCATCGCCCGCATCCGACAACTCCCCGATCAGCCGCCCGTCAGCATCGATATGGAACTCACCCCCCTCTTCGCCGAACCACACCTGCCCGGCCTCTCCATGGGCATGCCCGACCTGCGCTGCGGCGTGTAGGCGCGCGGCGGCGCAGGATACGGCAAGGGGAATGCCTCCGGCGGCCCTCCGGGGGCCCCTTCGGGGAGACCAGGGCGCGGCCCTGGACCCGCCAAAGGCGAGCCTTTGGAATCCACTCTCCGCTTTCGCGGGGGCATAGCTCAATAAGGCGACTCACGCCCGCGGGGACGGACTGCCCGCTCACCCCCGCCCTGCCGGTTAACGGCTGGGGCCGAAGGGGGCGGCTGGAAGTACGTACGGCTTGCCGGAACACCGCCCGCCGCCCCCTCGGCCCCAGCCGGGGTGTTTTTAGGGGAAAAGAAAAGGACAAGTCTTCAAATCAAGAAACTCGCTTCTGCCAATGTCTCAGACGCCGTAACGACAAGCTTTTCAAGTCTTCACCAAGCAGTTCACACGGCGTGGGCTAGTGTCCGCGAAGATTCGAACGGTCCGTTTTCGTCCCGGAGGGCGAAAGCGGACCGTTCGAGTCTTCGCGGACGCCGATCAGCCGCCGCCCGCCGATCCTCCCGCCAACAACTCCCACCCCCACGCTACTCGCCCGCGCAGCGGAGATGGGGGTGCAGGGGCTTCGTCCCTGCCGGGTCCAGGGCAGCGCCCTGGCCGTCGGAGACGCCCCGCCGGCGAGGCGGCCCCGCTGGCAAGCGCCGCCGGAGGCCTTCCCTTGCCGTGCTTACCGGAACACGACGTTGACGGCGGTGCCGTCGGCCTGGCTGGTGTGCATGGCGATATCGGCGCCGTGGGTACGGGCGATGAGGGCGGCGAAGTAGGTGCCGAGTCCGGTGCCGTTTTCTTTGCCGTGGGTGACGTATTTGGCGAAGAAGCGCGGGCGGACTTCTTCGGGGACGGGTGTGGGGTTGGCCACGGTGACGCGTTTGGGGCCGGAGCCGTCGAGGATGACGGTGACGTGTTGGCCGGGGTTGGAGGCTTCGATGGCATTGAGGATGAGGTTTCGCAGCAGGGCGCGCAGGAGTTGGCGTTCGCCTTGAACGATGAATTCCTCGCGGCCTTCGACTTCGCGGTTGTCGAGGAGCATTTCGAGGGTGACGCCGGAAGTGCGGAGTTGGGGGAGGAATTCCTCTTCGAGGTCGCAGAGGAGCTCGACGAGGTCCACGTCGGCCTTTTTCAGGGCGTAGAAACCTTTTTCCATTTTGAAGATGTCGAGCTGATTCCGGATCATGTCGAGCATGCGGTAACCGGCGGAGCGGATGCGCTTGACGTATTGTTCCTGTTCGGGGTTGAGGCCGCCCCCGTTCAGGAGCAGCTCGGGGTAGCCGATGACCAGGCTCAGGCCGGACTTGAGGTCGTGCCGGTTAATGCGTTCGACCTCCTCGCGGATCATTTCGGCGCGGACGCGCTTGCGGATTTCGGCCTTGAGCAGCCGGTTGTTGCGCAGAAGTTCCCGTTGTTTTTCGCGCAGTTGGGCGGTGCGCTCGTCCACGGTGCGTTCCAGTTGTTCGCGGTGCTGGTTGAGGCGGGCGTCGCGGTCTTCGATGTGGTCGAGCATGGCGTTGAACTCGGCCACAAGCAGGCCGATCTCGTCGTCGCTCCGGTAGTCGACGCGGCGGGTGAAGTCCTTGTTGCGTGAGATGTCGCGCACGGCGGCGGTGAGTGCGCCCAGGGGGTCGCCGAGTTTGTGGCGGAACCGTCCGGCCAGGCGGTAGCTGAAGACCAGGATGAGTGGCAGGATGGCCAGGCCGATGAGGAAGGCGTCTCGCAGCAGGTTCCACTGGTCTTCCAGGGTGACCTCCATGACCAGGACCGCGCCGGGCCGCTGGGCCGGGATGGGACAGGCGACGCGCAGGGAGGAGAGGCCGAAGCGGCAGACGGCCCGGTCGGACGCCAGGCGTTCCGGGGCCTGGGCGTAGACGGCGAGGGGCGGGCCTTCGTCCGGGTAGACGGCGGCGCCGCGCACGTTGCCCACCAGGGAGAGGGTGGCCAGGTTTTCGGTGGCGGCCTGGGCGTCGTCGAAGTCCACGGGCGCGGCCAGGGAGGCGGCCATGAGTTCGGCCTGGGCCGAGACCCGGGCGGCCACTTCCTGCCGGAAGGCGTAGACGGTGGGGCCCAGGTGAAGGAGGAACGCCAGGGCCAGGGCTATCAGGGTGGAGCCCAGGATGGCGGCCATGATCTTGCGTCCCAGGGGGGTGATGGCGCGATCACTCATAGGCCCCCCCGTAGATGCGGACGATGGACAGCAGGCGCGAGCTGATGGACAGGCCGGACCGGGCGGCGGCGCGCGGGTTGACCTCCAGCCGGATGTGCCCGCCCACGCGGCGGAAGGCGATGACCGCGCCCAGGCGCAGGCTTTCCGGGCCCTGGCCGATGGTCAGGACCGGGCGTCCGGCCGCGCGCCGGAGGATGGCGGCGGCCTCGCGGCCGGGCGCGCCGTTGACGATCAGGACGTGGAATTCGTCGGCGGGCCACTGGACCAGGCGGAACCGGCCCGGGGGCAGGTCGGCGAAGTAGGGCCTGAGCCGCCGGGCGTCGGTGGCGGCCACGATGACCGGGCCGTCCGGTCCGGGCCGGGCCGCCTCGGGCCAGGTCACGTAGCGGGTCAGGCGCTGGACGAACAGGGCTTCGAGCTGGTCGGGATCGGTCGCGGCCGGGCCGCCCGCCAGGGCCGGTGAAGACGGCAGGGCGAGCGCCAGAAGGAGCGCGAAGGAGAGCAGGAAGGTGGCCTGGACGCGGGATCGGACCATCTTAAAAGTTCCACGTCACCCGCAGGTCGACGCTCGGACCGATGCGCAGCGTGGAATATTGGCGGCGCGATCCTCCCAGGTTCCGGGCGATGAGTTCCAGCATGAGGCTCTCGGAGACCTTCCAGGAGCCATGCGCTTCCAGCAGGAGGTAGTCGGGATGGGAGTCTTGGCCGCTCGGGCCGTCGAGGTAGCCCACGAGCACGTCGAGGCCGACGTCCTTCAGGGGCTTGGTCAGGATCTGCGTTTTCCACTCGGTGGTCAGGCCCCGGTCGGGCACGGAGTCCCCCTGGGGCGGCGAGTGCAGGCCGTAGATGTCCTGATACACGGTGCTCACGGACGGGACCAGGCCCAGCCACGGGGTCACGGTCCAGTTGACCTGGGCCTCCATGCCGTAGGACGCGCCGGAGAGGGAGTTGACCAGGGTGGCCGTCCTGGCCACGGGGTCGAGTTCGAGCATGGCCAGCTCGCTGTACCGGTTGGAGTAGAGCGAGACGTCCCAACGCAGGTCGTTCGAGAGGCGTTGCCGGTAGCCCGCCTCGTAGGCGACGAGCTTTTCGGTGGTCAGGTCCGAGGACGGGCTGACCGCGAAGCCGGTCCCGTGGTGGTCGAAGACGTAGCCGCCGCTCCGAATCCATTCGTTGTCCGCGCGCACCGCCCGCGACACGGCCAGCCAGTATTCGGAGTTGTCCAGGGTGTAGAGCAGCCGGGCCGTGGGCTGGAACTCCACGTTGCCCCGGCCGAAGTAGTCGAGCTTGGTGCCCAGGATGAAGTAGAGGGTGTCGTCCAACAGGGTGATCCGGTCCTGGGCGAAGGCGTTGGACGTGAACGAATCCCGCTGCCGGGGCTCGAAGGAGGCGAAGTCGCCGTTTTCGATGTCGTACCAGATGTAGCGGGAGCCAGCGCCCCAGGTGAACCGGTGGCGGCCCCACTGCTCCACCGCCTGCTGGAGCTCGGCGTCCAGGGCGTTGGAGCCGCCGGAGAGGTCGGACACGGACACGGCGTCGCGGGTGAAGGAGGTCCGGGCCTTGAGCCCGGAGTCCAGGCCGGTGGCCCGGTCCCAGACGAGCTGGGCGTAGCCGTTGTAGTTGCGCCGGGTATGCGGCTGGTAGACCTGGTGATCGCCCGAGGCGTTGTCGCGGATGCTCGACGCGACCATGGCGCCCTGGAGGGAGAAGGCGTCGGTGTAGGCGTTCTCCCAGTCCATGCGCACCCCGGCCCGCTCCCGCCGCCAGTCGGTGGAGCCCCGGCCGTCGCCGTCGCCGGTGACCCAATTGCCGGTCTGGTATTCGCCGCCCACGTAGGCGCGGTAGAACCCGGAATCGCCCATGGTCCCGCCGTAGCGGACCAGTTGCTCGGCCCCGGTGGTGCCGGCCAGGGTGACGCTCTGGCCGCCTTGGGTCTCCTCCGCGTTCTTGGTGATGACGTTGATGACGCCGGTGAAGGAGTCCGCGCCCCAGAGGTGGGTCCAGGTGCCGCGCACCACCTCCACGCGCTTGACCAGGCCGATGGGCACGGCCTTGCCCCAGTCCACGTCGGCCGTGGCGGGCGAGGTGATGGGCCGCCCGTCGATGAGGACCAGGTGTTTGCTGTTGAGTCGACCGTTGAAGCCACGGACGCCCACGGCCCACATGCCCGTGTCCATCTGCGAGACCTGGACGCCCGGCGCCAGCCGGAGCAGTTCGGGCAGCGAGGTCGCCCCGGAGTGGAAGATGTCCTCCTCCGTAAGCACGGTCACCGCCCCGGCCACCCGGCTCAGGGGCTCGGCCCGGCGCGACGCCGTGGTCACGCGGATATCCATCAGCTCCTGGATGTCGCTCCCGTCCGGCTCGTCGGCGCGGACGGCGCGGGGCGAGAGAAGGCAGCACAGGGCCAGGGCCGCCGCAAGAATCCATCCGGGCGCCGCCATTGCCCGCCGGATGCTCATGCGGCGGACCCCTGGGGCTGGGCCAGCAGGTAGCCCCGGCCGCGAATGGTCTTGATGACCAGGGCGTCGCCGAGCTTCTTGCGCAGGTTGCTCATGTGGACGTTGAGCACGTAGTCGTCGAAATCCTCGCCCCGGCCCAGGGCCTTTTCCATCAGGGCCGTGCGCTCCACCACGCTGCCCGCGTTCAGGGCGAGCTGCTCCACCAGGTCGAACTCCGTGGAGGTCAGGTGCACGTCGCGCCCGCACAGCGAGAGGTGGCGCGCGCCCCGGTTGATGACCACCTCGCCCAGCTCGATGTTGCGCTTGGCGGGGCGGGCCTGGGCCTCGCCGTCCTCGGCCGCGGCGGCGGAGTAGCGGCGCAGCACGGCCCGGATGCGGGCCAGCAGCTCGCGCAGGGGGAAGGGCTTGGCCACGTAGTCGTCCGCGCCCATCTCCAGCCCGACCACGCGGTCGATCTCCTCGCCCCGGCCGGTGAGCATGACCACGGGCACCAGGGAGGCGGCGCGCAGGGCGGAAAGGACGTTGAACCCGCTCATGTCCGGCAGCATCACGTCCAGCAGGACGAGCCGGTATTCCCGCTCCTCGACCAGTTTCAGGCCGCGTTCCCCGTCATGGGCCACATCGAGGTGAAACCCCTCGCCGCCCAGGTAGCTGGTCAACAGTTCGCCCAGCTCCGGGTCGTCGTCGATCAACAGTATTTCGTTCATAAGCGTCCTCCTTATACTGACAAAGGTAGGTATTCAGAATAAGAATTGAAACAACTTTTTCATAAATAAATGTAAAAAACATTAAGATACATAAAGATCGTCAGCACTTTCATATACAGTCGATGCAACTTTTTTCCCAGGTAAAATTTTCCCCGTGAACGTTTCGGCCACCTTCCTCCGTATAAGTGGGCAAACCGTTCGGGCCATGGGGGTCCGGACACGCATGGATGCACAAACTTTCAAGGAGGAAAGTATGTCCCTGATCATCAATCACAACCAGATGGCCGCGAACGCGTCGCTGAACCTCAACGCTTCCTACAACGCGCTGAGCAAGTCCACCGAACGCCTGTCCTCGGGACTCCGCATCAACTCCGCATCGGACGACGCCGCGGGGCTCGCCGTTCGCGAACTGATGCGGTCGGACATCTCAACCATCAACCAGGGCGTCCGCAACGCCAACGACGGCATCTCCATGATCCAGACTGCCGACGGCGCCCTCTCCGTCATCGATGAGAAGCTCATCCGCATGAAGGAGCTGGCCGAGCAGGCCGCCACCGGCACGTACACCAGCGCCCAGCGGCTGATCATCGATTCCGAGTACCAGGCCATGGCCTCGGAGATCACCCGCATCGCCGCCGCCACGGACTTCAACGGCATTCACCTGCTCAACGGCAACCTCTCCGGCACCGGCCTGACCGTCCACTTCGGCACGGGCAACGACTCGGCCGAAGACAAGTACAACGTGGTCATCGACACCAGCACCGCGTCCGCCTTCGGCGTCGGCCTCGGCGCGGCCTCCGGCAGCGCCGGGCGCGCCGTCTCCACCCAGGCCCTGGCCCAGGCCGCCCTGGAGGCCCTGGACGCGGCCATCGTGTCCAAGGACAAGATCCGCGCCAACCTGGGAGCCATGCAGAACCGCCTCTCGGCCACCATCTCCAACCTGGAGACCCAGGCCGACAACGAGCAGTCCGCAGAGTCCCAGATCTCCGACGTGGACGTGGCCACGGAAATGACCAACTACACGAAGCAGCAGATCATCACGCAGTCCGCGGTGGCCATGCTGTCCCAGGCCAACTCGCTTCCGCAGATGGCGCTGTCCCTCATCGGATAGGGCCACAGCCTTCCAACCAGGGCCGGCCCGGCTCCCGGGCCGGCCCTGCGTATATAATCGTCCCGCCCCTCTCCTTCGTTGCACCCCAGCGGGAAGATTCCTCCCTCCTCACCGCCGCCCGCTCATCCAGGCGAACGCCAGCACCATCACTTTCTTCATCAAGTTTCATTAACACAACATAAAACAGCGTACACTTTACATCAATAAAACTTACATATGTTTTACAAATAGCGAATAAAATAAAATATTACTTTCAATGTTGCTAATATTTTCTGGCATCCACGTTGCTCAATACGCACCAGGAGGCAAATATGAGCAACATTACACTCGATATCAATGAAGTTCACGATGAAGCATCATACAATGTGTTGTTCAGCAAATACTCTAAACTGATATTCAAGCTCATCAACGACTTCGTCAAAAGCCAGAATATCGATCTTCACCCTTCCGAAGTAGACGACATCTACCAGGAAGTGGCCATGAAGATATTCAAGTACGACTATATTTCCAAGTACAAGAAGGAAAAGAGCTCCTTCATCACTTGGCTGAACATCATCTGCCGCACCACGGCCATCGACTACTACAGAAAGAACCTGCGCTGGATGGAATTCGTCCTGGGCGAGGAAGAGGCCCTGGACCGCGCCGAGGAGACGCCCCCGGCCTTCAGCCTGCCCGCGGGCGTCCTGACCGGACGCCAGGCCGAGATCATCACCCTGCTCTTCCGCGACGGGTTTTCCACCGGCGAGACGGCCATCCGGCTCGACATCACCACCCGCACGGTGCGCAGCCTGAAGTTCCAGGCCCTGGCCCGGCTCCGCGCCCACTACGGCGCCGCCGCGCCCCCGCCCGGCCACGAAGCCGCCCCCGAAACACGGAGGAACGCCTCATGAGCACCGTCGACTCCACCAGCTACTACGAGTCGCTGCTTTCGTCGTCCTCGGACACGACCGCGACCGCCAGCACGAGCAGCGCCACGCTGACCTCGGAGGACTTCCTGACCCTGCTGGTCACGGAGCTTCAGTACCAGGACCCCACCGAGCCCATGGACAACGTGGAGATGGTCAACCAGCTCACCCAGTATTCCCAGCTCGACGAACTGACCAGCATCGACGACAAGCTGGGCGACTTCTCCGACGTCATGTCCACGCTGTATTCCACCAGCGGCCTGGACTACCTGGGCAAGGAAGTGGAGGCCACCGGCCACACCGTGAGCGTGAGCGACGGCGAAGCCTCCTACATCTACCTCACCCTGGACGAGGACGCCGCCGCCATCGTCGCCAACGTCTACGACTCCGACGGCAACATCGTAGGCACCATGGAGATGACCGACGTCGAGACCGGCAGCCACACCTTCCAGTGGGACGGCGCCGGCGCCGACGGCCAGACCGTGGCCAACGGCACCTACACCATCCTCTTCACCGCCTACGACAGCGACGGCGACGAGATCGACGTCTCCACGACCACCACGGGCACCGTCACCGGCATCGAGACCACGGACGACGGGGTCCTGCTGACGCTCTCCGACGGCCGCACGGTCAACATGTCCGACGTCACCTACGCAACCAACTGACCACCTGAAAAAGGAGCATTGACATGAGCATCACCGGTTCCATGTACACCGGCATCTCCGGCCTCCAGGCCCAGAGCCAGGCCACCTCGGTGGTCAGCAACAACCTGGCGAACTCCACCACCACCGCCTACAAGGGCTCGTCCATCCAGTTCGAGGACGTCTTCTACTCCACCGTGTACGCGGGCGGCAGCGCCGACCAGGTGGGCAACGGCGTGGCCGTGGCCACGGTCTGCACCGACTATTCCCAGGGCTCATACGAGTCCACCAACTCGGTGACCGACGTGGCCCTCAACGGCGACGGCTTCTTCATCGTGGTGGACCCCGACACCGGCAGCACCTACTACACCCGCGCGGGCAACTTCTCCTTCGACACCGAAGGCTACCTCGTGGACTCCCACGGCGACCGCGTCCAGGGGTGGGCCATGGAGAACAGCTCCATCTCCGGCACCCTGACCGACATCCAGCTCGACCAGTCCCAGTCGCCGCCCAGCGCCACCAGCGAGGTCTCGCTCTACCTGAACCTCGACTCCACCTCCACGGACAACGCCACCTCCTCCACCGACCCGTACTCCGCGCTCTTCGCCTACTACGACGGCGCCCAGGACCCGCCCATCGGCGACTCCCTTTATTCCTATTCGGTGAGCATCACGGTCTACGACGAGAACGGCTCGGCCCACGACCTGACCGTGTACTTCGACAGGGTCACCACGGACGACGACAAGATCGTCTGGGAATACCTCGTCACCTGCGACCCGTCCGAGGACCAGCGGACCTACAACGGCTCGGACCTGAACACCACCAGCGCGGCCGGGCTGCTCATGGCCGGGACCATCACCTTCGACACCTCGGGCCAGCTCATCTCCACCACGGCCTTCACCCTGAGCAACAGCGGCACGGCCGACGCCATGAACATGTCCAACTGGACCCTGGCCGACTTCGACAGCGAGGGCAATCCGCTCCTCTCCGCCAACTTCACCGGCTCGGACACGGACCAGGACATCGGCTTCAACATCGGCCTGACCAACACCGACTTCTCCACCGGCTCCGGCTGGTCCAACACCGCGACCATCACCAGCCTGGCCGACATCGGCGCCAGCGACCCGGACGACCTGCCGACCTTCAACAACTCGGTCCTGAGCACCACGGCCACCACCAGCTACAGCGACTCATCGGCCACCTACAACCTGCTCCAGGACGGATACGCGCCCGGCACCCTGGTGGACGTGTCCATCGATGAAAACGGCGTGCTCTCCGGCACCTACACCAACGGGCAGACCGTGGACCTCTACACCTTCGCCCTGGCCGACTTCACCAACCTCCAGGGGCTCAACTTCGAGGGCAGCAACCTCTACTCGGCCACCACGGAATCGGGCCAGGCCATCATCGGCACGGCCGGGTCCGCCGGGTTCGGCACCACCGTGGCCAACGCCCTGGAGCAGTCCAACGTGGACACCGCCACCGAGCTGACCAACCTGATAATCCTCCAGGCGGCCTACCAGGCGGACTCCAAGGTCATCACCACGGCGGACACCCTGCTGTCCACGGCCATCAGCATGAAGCGCTAACCCCGGCGAACCGGAGGGTCCCCCCATGCTCAGCAATCTCTACTCCATAGCCTCCCGGGCCCTGACCAACGCCCAGGTGTCCATCGACAACGCGTCCAACAACATCGCCAACGCGGACACCGAGGGCTACCAGAAGACCGTCACGGTATACGAGAGCACGAGCTCCATCACGATCAGCGGGCTGAGCGTGGGGACCGGGGCGGACATCACCTCCATCCAGTCGACCCTCGACGCCTTCATCGAGGCCCAGTACCTGGACGCCTCCGCCGACCTGGCCAAGGAGAGCTCGGCCTACGAGTACCTCTCCCAGCTCGACGAACTGCTCAACCAGAGCGACGAGGACAACACCCTCTCCGCCATCCTGAGCGACTTCTTCGACGCCTGGAACGGCCTGGTCACCGACCCGGACTCCGAGTCGGCCCGCGAGGAACTCCTCGGCCTGAGCGAGACCCTGGCCTACGCCCTGAACACCGCCGCCGGGCAGCTCGGCGAGGTGGCGGACACCATCAACGACGAAATCCGGGACCAGGTGAAGAGCGCCAACCAGATCATCGGCGACATCGCCGACCTGAACGCCTCCATCGTGGCCAACCCGGACGACCAGGACTCCATCTCCCAGCGCGACCAGCTCATCCGCGAGCTCAACGCCATCATCGGGGTGGACGTCCAGTACAAGGAAAACGGCGAAGTCTTCATCCAGACGGAGGAGGGATACACCCTGGTGGACGGCACTCAGACCCACGACCTCGTCTACGGCCAGGCCAAGGCGACGCAGTCCCTGCTCCGCGCCTCGGACTACGACGGCTCCATCGCCTACTCGGGCGCGTCCAGCGAGGAGATCCTCATCGACTTCGTCACCGGCGGCGCGGACGGCGCGGCCCAGTTCCGCGTCTCCCTGGACGGCGGCGAGACCTGGGTGGAGGACGAGGACGGCGACACCATGCTCTACACGGCCGGGGACGAGGACGCCGCCGTGGAGGTCGCGGGCGTATCCATCTGGTTCGAGGACGGCGCCCAGGACCACATGGCGGGCGACCGCTACACCATCGTGGCCAAGACCGGCCTCTACTGGGAGTCCTCCGACGGCTCGCTCCAGAACATCACGCCCATGACCGACGCGTCCGGCTCCAGCGTGGACGGCCGGACGTCGAGCGGCAGCCTGGCGGGCCTGTTCAGCTCCCGCGACGACACCGTAATCCCCACCCTGGACGACCTGGACGAGTTCACCGAGGCCCTGGTCTGGGAGGTCAACTCGGTCCACTCCACGGGCGCGGGCCTGGAGCACCACTCCGCCCTGACCGGCAGCTACTCCGTGGACGACACCGCCGCCGCCCTGAGCAACGCTGGCCTGGCCTACGGCGACAGGATCACCTCCGACCAACTGGAAATCCAGACCTACGACAGCGACGGCGCCCTGGCCTCCTCGGTCCTGGTCTCCGTCGATCCCTCCGACTCCCTCCAGGACGTGGCGGATCACGTCAACGCCGCCTTCCTGGCCACCGGCGAGGTCACCGCCTCCATCAACGGCGACAACCAGCTCGTCATCGCGGCCACCGGCGACTACGAATTCGAGATCACGGGCGACGCCTCCAACCTCCTGGCCGCCCTGGGACTCAACACCTACTTCAGCGGGTCCGGCGCGTCCGACATCGCGGTGGACGGCGCCATCGCGTCCGACGTCTCGCACATCAACGCGGGCGTGGTGGGCGACGACGGCCTGGTGGCCACAGGAAGCAACGACGCGGCCTCGGCCATCTTCGAGCTGGCCGAGGAGCCCGTGGCCGTGGGCGGCTCCGAGACCTCGCTGAGCAGCGCACTGGCCTCCCTGGTGGCCTCGGCGGGCTCGGCCGCGTCCTCGGCGGAGGTCCGCCAGGTCTACGCCGCCACCGCCTCCGACTACTTCTACAACCAGCAGGCCTCGGCCAGCGAGGTCAACGTGGACGAGGAGCTCATCGACCTGACCAAGCACCAGCAGGCCTACCAGGCGGCGGCGGAGATCATCTCCGTGACCCAGACCCTTTTCGACACCATCCTGGACATGGTCTAGGACAGGAGGGACCCATGCGGATCAGCACTTCCCAGATATACTCCCAGTCGCTCCTGCAGATGAACGCCGCCCTGAGCGACATCGCGGAGCTGAACAGCATGACCAGCTCGCAGAAGAAACTCAACAGACCCTCGGACGACCCCACGGGCATGGGCAAGGTCATCGAGCTGCGCGCCTACAACAGCGCCCTGTCCGGCTACTCGGACAACTGCACCGTCTGCGGCGAGCACCTCTCCCTGGCCGACGAAGCCCTGTCCCAGGCCAGCGAGCAGATCACCGCAGCCAAGGAAGTTGCCGAGCAGGGCTCCACCGAGACCTACACCGCCGTGCAGCTCCAGGCCATGGCCATCGAGATGGAGGGCTACCTCGACAGCCTGATGACCATCGCCAACACCAAGTTCTCGGCCCAGGACTACGTCTTCGGCGGGGACGACTCGGGCGAGGCCCCCTACGAGAAGGGGCTGGGTGTCACCCTGCCCAACGACTCCCTGACCCGGGCCGACTTCGTCAGCCTCACCGGTGAACTGGACTCCTCCATCGCCGTGCGCTTCGACAGCGACGGGGCCGTGGGCACGGACGAGCTGACCTACAGCTACTCCACCGACTACGGCGAGACCTGGACCACCGCCACCCTGGCCGCCGGCGACACCACCCTCGACCTGGGCGCGGCCCAGGCGGAGCTGGCGAGCGGCGCCGCCGTCACCGCCGCCGACGACGACGGCAACGGCACGCAGTTCCACCTGCGGGAGGCCGTGGTCTACACCGGCAGCGAAAACGCCATGTCCGTGGCCATCTCCGAGAGCACCGACGTGGACATGAACTCCGTGGGCGGCGAAATCTTCGGCGGCGTGGACGGCTCCACCGGCCTCGCCTACGACGGCGACAACCTCTTCGAAACCATCAGCGACTGCATCGTCTACCTGGAAAACGGGGACTACGACGGCGTGGCCGATTGCCTGGCCAAGCTCGGCGACGCCCACGAGAACGTGGAGACAGCGGCCGCCGACATCGGCGCGCGGGAGAACAAGACCACCTACATCGGCAGCGCCATATCCGTGGTCAAGTCCGTGACCGCCAACAACATCAGCGGCATCGAGGACGCCGACTCCGCGCAGCTCGTGGTCGAGCTGGAGCAGGCCAACTACGTATACGAGGCCGTGCTCTCCTCCTCCTCGGACATCATCAAGATGAGCCTGCTCAACTACATCTAGGGGGCCGTCATGGGATACATCACCTCGGTTTCGAGCGACATCTCGGCCTACGAGCCGGTCTCCACCTCGGGCTCGGTCACCTTCTCCGGCCTGGGCAACGGCACGGACTTCTCGGAGATCATCGACGCCATCATCGATTCCCAGAGCTACAAGCTGGAGGACTACGAGGCCCAGCAGGAGGAGAACGACTACGTCATCGACCTGCTGGAGCAGATCGGCGACGAGATCGACGACTTCAACGACACCCTGGACGACATGGACGAACTGGACGAGTTCTATTCCATGGACGCCACCGTCACCGGCGACGGCGAGGTCGCCGTCACCGCGGACAGCGACGCCGAGGTCGGCATCCACACCATCATCGTCAACCAGCTCGCCCAGGCCGACATCTGGGTCGCCGACGCCCAGGGCTACGGCTCGGAGGAGGACGTTGTCGCCGCCTCGGCCACCACCCTGCAGGTGGAGCACCAGGGGGAGACCATCTCCATCGACGTCTCGGCAGGGACCACCCTGGAGGGGCTGGTCTCCACCGTCAACGGCAGCCTGGACGCCCGCGACAAGTTCGAGGCCTCCCTGATGTACGACGGCAGCAGCTACTATTTCGTGCTGAAAAGCTCGGACATGGGCGAGGAGAACGCCATCTCCGTCCTGGACACCGGCTCGCTCTCCGGCATGAGCGCCGCCGGGTTCACCAACACCCAGACCGCCCAGAACGCCCAGGTCAAAGTGGACGGATTTCCGTCCGCGGCCGACCAGTGGATCGAACGCAGCGACAACTCCATCGACGACGTGGTGGACGGCCTGACCTTCGACCTCAAGGAGACCACGGACAGCGAAGGCGTGCGCGTCGCCGTCGACTACGACGCCGACGGCATGTACGACACCATCACCGAGTTCGTGGAGGGGCTGAACCAGATCATCCTGGACATCCAGTTGCTCACCGGCCGGGTCTCGGAATCCGAGGACGGGGACGACGACACATACACCATCAACAGCAGCACGCTGGACATGATGTACAACCAGATCAAGTCCATCGTCTCCTCAAGCGCCCTCGGGTTCCTGACCTACGACGAGGACGAGGGCGGCGACTACTACAGCGCCCTCTCCCAGATCGGCTTCGCCACGGACACGGACGAGGGCTCGGACACCTACGGCCAGATCCTCCTCGACGAGGACGAGCTGGAGGACGCCCTGGACAACGACCCGGCGGCCGTGGCCGCGCTCTTCGCGGCGCGGGGCACGGGCGAGTCCGACAGCGAGCACTTCCAGGTCATCTCGGTCATCGACACCGTGACCCCGGCGGGGGAGCACGACGTGCGATACACCATCTCGGGCGGGGAGATCGTCTCGGCCACCATCGACGGCGAGGACGCGCTCATCGACGGCTGGACCATCACCGGCACGGGGACGAGCGCCAAGGGCCTCTACCTCTCCGTGGCCGAGGAGGCGGACGGCGACTACGGGGGCTCGGCGCGGGTCAAGCAGGGGATCGTCGGCGCCCTCTCCGACGCCCTGGACGACATGACCGACGGCGAGACCGGCACCCTGACCATCCTCATCGACCATTACGAGGAGATTTCCACCAGCCTGGACAACCAGATTTACAATGAAGAAGAGCGCCTGGACATCCTGGAGACGTCGCTGACGCGCAAGTACGCGGCCCTGGACGCCCTGCTCGCCACCTACGACAGCCAGTCGTCCCTGCTGGAGAGCATGGTCGCCTCCCTCGACTAGCCGGGCCTAGGCGGGAGGGCCGTCGATGGGCAGGCGGGCGATGAAGGTCGTGCCCACGCCCACCTCGGACTCCACGTCGATGGTGCCGCCGTGCTTCTCGACCACGATGTCGTGGACGATGGCCAGCCCCTGGCCCGTGCCCTTGCCCACCTCCTTGGTGGTGAAAAAGGGGTCGAAGATCTTGGGCAGGTTCTCCTTGGGAATCCCGCATCCGGTGTCCGTGATGCGGACCTCGACGAACGAGCCGTCGACGGACGTGGCCACGGTGATCAGCCCCTTGTCGCCGGTGGCCTCGTTGCCCGCGATGGAGTGGGCCGCGTTGATGATGATGTTGAGCAGGACCTGGTTCAGGCCGCCGGGGAAGCCGGTGACCAGGGGCAGGTCGGGGGCGAGGCGGGTCTCCAGGTCGGCGGCGTACTTCCACTCGTTGCGGGTGACGATGACCGTGTTCTCGATGGCCCGGTTGATGTCCACGGGCCGGGCCTCCTCCTCGCCGGGATGGGAGAAGTTCTTCATGGCCAGGACGATGGTGGCCACTCGCCGCACGCCATCCAGGGCGCGGTCGCACGCCTTGGGCATCTCCTCGCGCACGAACTCGTAGTCCATCTCCTCCCGCTGCTCCTCCACGGCCCCGGCCTTTTCCGCGCCGCCCTCGTACAGGCCGACCAGATTGAACATGTCCTCCAGGGCGTCCTTGACGAAATGGATGGAGTCGCCCACGTACTGGATGGGCGTGTTGATCTCGTGGGCGATGCCCGAGGCGAGCTGGCCCAGGGACTCCAGCTTCTGGGCGATGTTCAGCTTGCGCTCCAGGGTCTTGCGCTCGGCGATGTCGAAGACCACCTGGACCATGTGCTCCTTGCCGCCGATGAGGATGTCGAAGGAGTGCAGGGACACGGGCAGCGAGGTGCCGTCGGAAAGGGCCAGCGCCCCCTCCTCATACTCGTTGCGGTCGTGCCGCTCGGGGCAGAGCAGGTCCTGTGCGGCCTGGCCCGAAAACTGGATGTGCGCCTTGCAGGAGGCGTCCAGAATCTCCTCGCGGGTCATGGAGAGCAGCCGCTCGCCGACCACGTTGCAGTCCACGGTCTTCCCCGTCCCGGGGTCGAAGACGAAGATGGCCGCGCCGATGCCCTCGAAGATGGTGTTCAGGAACTCCTGGTGCTCCTGCTGTTCGTTCAGGCGTCGCTTCTCCTCGGAGATGTCATGCACGTTGGCGAAGACTACGGCCTTGCCGCCCATGTCGATGCGGTTCAGGCTGACCAGAACGTCGAAGAGGTGGCCGTCCTCGGGCCGCCGGGCGACCCATTCGCGGGTCACGCTCTCGCCGCCGACCACCCGCTTCCAGATCGTCTCCACCTCCCCGGGCGTAACGCCGGGCCCGGAAATATCGCCGGGGATGTCCAGCGAAAGGGCCTCCTCCCGGCTCATCCGGTAGAGTTCGAGCATCCGCTCGTTGACGTCGAGGGCCTTGCCCTCCAGGTCGTGGATGATGATGGCGTCGTGGGTGTTGTTGAAGATGAAGCGCATGATCGACTCGGCCTCGCGCCGCTCCGCGACCTCCCGGCTCAGGGCGCGGGCCTGATCCTCCAGGGCGGCGGTCCGCTTGCCCACCCGCTCCTCCAGGGCGTCGTTGTTCTCGCGCAGGGCCGCTTCCGCCGCCTTGCGGGCCGTCACCTCCTCCTCCAACTGGCGGTTCTTCTCCTCGATGCGCAGGGCCTGGCGTCCCGCCTCCTCCACCTTGGCCCCCAGGACCAGGTTGCGGGCGCTGGACCAGAGAATGGTCGCGGCTCCGCCCAGCAGGAGCAGGGCCAGCAGGATGGTGTAGACCAGCAGCTCGCCCGGGCTGAGGGTTCCCAGCAGCTTGGGCTCGGACGCGAGGCTGAGCAGGCTGAAATCCGTTCCCGCCACCTCGGAGCGGACGGCCAGGAACGCCATGTCCTCGCCGGTGTCCACCGGCAGGACCCGGGCGACCACCTCGCCGGGCCGCTGCGGCCAGCCCGAGGCGGCCAGCCGGGCCAGGGGCGCGGGCACCGTGTGCAGCGGGGAGTACAGGGACGGGCCGAACACCAGGTAGTTGAACCAGTGCTCCCGCCGCCGGCCCAGGTCCTCCATGACGAGTGAAAGAATGGCCTCGGTGTTCAGCCAGGCCACCAGGGTGCCCACCCGCTTGCTCCGGAAGACGAAGGGCAGGTAGAAGGCCATCCGGCGCACCCCGTCCTCGTCCTCCAGGCGGATGGCCGCCGAGGCGGAGTCGAGCACGGCCGGAACGGCCACAGTACAGCAGGTCGGGTCTTCGGGAACGCCCTGGTCGTCGGCCAGGAGGTTGCCGTCCTCGTCCACATAGGCCATCCGCCGGTAGAGGCGCTTGCCGTGCATTGTCTTGCGGCGCACGAACCGGTCCAGCAGCTCGGCGATGGCCACCTGGCTGGCCCACAGGCCGTACTCCTTGGACATGCCCAGTCCCTTGTTCTCGTAATAGGCCAGAAGCTCCCGACTGGAGGAGAGGTCCTCGATGTCGTTACGGCGGTCCATCAGGAAATGCGCCAGGGAAGAGGCCTCCCTGGCCGAGAATTCGGCGAAACGCTCCTTGGCCGCCTGCTGCAGCTTGACCTGGGAAGAGTAGTTTCCCCAGACCATGTACATGAGCAGGGCGGCCAGCGGGATGACGGCCGCCGCCACGATCACGTTTCTCCGGAGCAACCCGTCCCTCCCCGCGCCGACGGGCCTAGCGGCCCTCGAAGAACGCCTTGTAATAGCCGAAGACCGCCGGATAGTACTTGGCCACCATCATGCGGTACTCGCCGCTCGCCTTGAGCCGGGCGAAAAACGCGTTGAAGGCCTCGCGCAGCCGGGGGGAGTCCTTGCGGAACCCGACGCCCATGGCCTGCTCGGGCGAGATGGGCCCCAGGACCTTGATCTTGCCCGGCCATTTCTCCAGGGCGACCAGGGAGTCGGGCACGTCGAGCAGGGCCAGATCCGCGTCCCCCTTGATGATGGCCGGGGCAATGTCGTTGAGGCTGCCGGGGAAGCTGGTGGCGCGGGCCGCTGCGGCCTCGATGCCGTAGAGCCCCGGAGCCAGGCAGGTCCCGTTCTTGCCCATGACGTGGTATCCCTTGAGCAGCGCCTTGACCGCCCCGATGTCCTTGCCGATGTCGCCCGAGAAGGCGATGGGCTTGGCCGGAAAGTCCGCCCTGGCGATGCACCAGACCTGGGTGGGGAAGGTGGGGTCGGAATAATCGACGACCTTGCGCCGCCAGGCCAGGTCGGTCAGGCCGTTGGCGATGACGTCGCCCCGGATCTCGGCCCGGCCCAGGACTTCCACGCCGTCGCCCCGGGGCCGGACCCGGGAGCCGGTCAGCTCGCCGAACACCTCGTCCCACCCGGCCGAAGGCACGAAGCGGTACTTCACCCCCAGATGCGCGGCGAAGCGCTGCATGAGCTCGACGCTCAGCCCGTCCCCCTGGCCGGTGACGAAGTTGGCGTAGGGAATGCCGAGGTGACGGAGCTCGCCGCGCGCCTTGACGCCGTCCAGGTCCGAAGAAGCGGCCGAGGCCGGCGTCCATGCCGCGCAACCCAGCAGCACGACGATCAGCGGGAAACATTTCAGAATGTTTTTCAAATGCATAGCGCTGTCCCCCCTGTTTGTTCGGCCCTATTGTTAGCACACATCGCCGCACATTTCTCCAGTGAACTGAAAAAAAATACGCGGTCCGGGCGTCCGGAAAGGACAGGACGGCCGCCCGCGCGGAGCGCACCCGGAGGATTCAGCAATACGGCGGGCCGCACCGATCTGGCGATGATTTTTTGCCCGTCGGCCACAGGACGCGGCAGGGGACGGGAAATGCGCGGGAGGGGGGATCGCCGCGTCGGGAACGGTCCTGCGCGGCCGGGGCGTGGGCGAAAGAAAGGGCGGCGGGGAAAAAGTCCTGCGCCGCCCGCCGTGGGATCAGCCGTGGCTGTGGTTGTGCCCGTCGCCGTCTTCGTGGGCGTGGCCCGCGTCGTGGCTGTGGGAGCCGTGCTCGTGCACGTGCTCGCCGCCTTCGCCGTGCTCGTGGGCGTGGCCGTGCTCATGGCTGTGGGTATGGGTGTGCTCATGGGTATGGGTGACGCCGTCCTCGTGGGTGTGCTCGTGCACGTGGGCGTGCTCGTGCTCATGCACGTGTTCGTGGTCGCCGCCCTTGCCGTGGGCGTGCTGGTGCGCCCGCTTGTCCTTGCCGGTGGTGCAACCGCAGGTCTTGCACATGGCCGCTCTCCTTGTTTGAGGTTCCAGTCAGGCTCTACCCTATTTATCATCTCGATTCGCGCCATTGGCAACCCCGTGACAAAAATAAATTTTATACGCACCCCCGCATATCGGCCGGGCGGACGTGGCATGGGGCGCACATGCGGGCCGGATTTCCGCGCGGCGCCCGCCTCCGCCGGGTCCGGGCAATTCGTTGCACACCGGGGCTTTCTTCGCATAATTATAACCGAATCCTTGCAATTTCCCCTTGCAAGGGACATCCTTTTCCTATCTAAAACTAAGTGGTCTTATCCCGTTCAGTCCGCACCACACATCATCACAGGCGGTGGATCATGATTCGAATTCCCAGAGACGAATGCATCAACACCGAAGTGGCGACCCGCAAGGAGTGGATCGACACCAACGGCCTCGGCGGATACGCGTCGAGCACGGCCATAGGCTGCCACACCCGCAAGTACCACGGCCTGCTGGTGGCGGCCCTCGAACAGCCCAAGGGGCGCTTCGTCCTCCTTTCCAAGCTGGAGACCTCCCTGCTCCACAACGGCAAGGAGTTCCACCTCTCCACCAACAAATACCCCGGCGTATACCACCCCACGGGGCACCAGTTCGTGGAATGCTTCGAGCAGGGCCTCTGCCCCTCCATCACCTACCGCATCGGCGACGTGCTCGTGCGCGAGTCCATCCTGGCGGTCCACGGGGAGAACACCGTCCTGGTCTGCTACGAGATGGTCGAGGGCAACGTGAAGCCCACCCTGCGCATCCGCCCCCTGCTGGCCTATCGCGACATCCACACCCTGACGCGCGAGAACATGTTCCTGCGCCCCAAGTCCTATCCCGAAAAAAACGGACGCAAGATCCAGCCCTACGAGGGAATGCCTCCGCTCTACATGGCCACCAACCGCGCCTCGGAATTCTTCCCCGGCCCCAAGTGGACGTACAACATCGAATACCTGATGGAACGCGCCCGGGGCTTCGACTACCAGGAGGACCTCTTCTCGCCCGGCGTGTTCGAGCTCACCCTGCAGAAGGGCAAGCCGGTCATCTTCGCCGCCTCGGTGGAGAAGACGGGCAACCTGGAGCGGCTGCGCAAAAAGGAGACGGAGCGGCGCGAGGCCCTCTTCGCCGCCTGCAAGGACCGCAGCAAGCAGGTCCGCTGGCTCAAGTACTTCTCGGACCAGTTCCTGATCCGCAACCAGGACGGGTTCGCCTCGGTCATCGCCGGATACCACTGGTTCGGCGAGTGGGGGCGCGACACCATGATCGCCCTGCCAGGCCTGGCCTTCCATTCAGGCCGGATGAAGTTCGGCGAGGAGGTCATGGCCGCCTACGCCGGGCTGGCGCGCGACGGGCTCCTGCCCAACTACCTGGACCAGGCGTCGAGCCACCTTGCCTACAACTCGGTGGACGCCTCCCTCTGGTTCTTCTGGACCGTCCAGCAGTACCTGAAGGCCCGCGGCAGCCGACGCTTCGTCATGGAAAGGCTCTACCCCGCCCTGAGCGACATCGTCCTGGCCCACCTGGAGGGGCGGGTCAACCTCTGCGGCTTGGACGGCGACGGCCTGCTCCACGCGGGCAACGCCTACACCCAGTTGACCTGGATGGACGCCCAGGCATACGGGCGGCCGGTCACCCCCCGCCACGGCGCGGCCGTGGAGATCAACGCCCTGTGGTACAACGCCCTGCGCTGCTTCCAGGAGCTGGCCGCCGACGTGGACGCCGAACTGGCCGACCGCGCCGGGGGCGCGGCCGACGTCCTGGCGAACAACTTCGTCAAACGGTTCTGGAACAGCGACGACAACTGCCTGAGCGACGTGGTGAACGAGCACGGCCAGGACCATTCCATCCGCCCGAACCAGATCTTCGCCATCTCCCTGCCCCACTCCATGCTCGACACCGCGCAGATGCGCGCGGTCATCAGCGTGGTCCAGGCCCACCTGCTGACGCCCTTCGGCCTGCGCACCCTCTCCCCGCGCAACGCGCGCTACTCGCCCTTCTACCGGGGCGACGCCAACGAGCGGGACTCCGCCTACCACCAGGGCATGGTCTGGCCCTGGCTGGCCGGGCACTTCGGCGAGGCGCTGCTGCGCCAGGCCGAGGACAAGGACGGGGCCAGGGAATTCCTGCGCGTCTACCTGAGGCCCATTCTGCGCGCCTTTCCGGACAACTTCGGCATCGCCTCGGTGCCCGAGCTCTATACCGGCAACCCGCCCCACCAGCCCAAGGGCACCATCGCCCAGGCCTGGTCCGTGGCCGAGGCCGTGCGCCTCAACAAACTCCTGAGTGAAAAGTGACCATGCGAGTACTCATGTTCGGGTGGGAATTCCCGCCATACATCTCCGGCGGACTCGGCACCGCGTGCCTCGGCCTGACCAAGGGCCTGGCAAGCCTCGGCGCCGACATCCTCTTCGTCCTGCCCCGGCTCGACTCCGACGAGGAGGGGCGCCACCTCTCCCTGGTGGGCGCCAACCGCGTCCGGGCCAAGGTGGGCGTCGCCGAAATCCTCGAACTCCAGGAGCGGGTCTCCGTGCTGGAGGTGCTCTCGCCGCTTCGGCCCTACCTGACGGAGAAGCAGTACCGGTCCCTGCTGGAGAAGACCGAGACCATCTCCGCAAGGGAGATCATGGGCGAGCTCTCCAACGACTTCGCGGGGGGCTACGGCGAGAACCTCATGGCCGAGATCGTGCGCTACGGCCTGGTGGCCGCGCACCTGGCCAACAGCGAGAAGTTCGACGTCATCCACTCCCACGACTGGATGACCGCGCCCGCGGGCATGGAGGCCAAGCGCGTCTCGGGCAAGCCCCTGGTGGTCCACGCCCACGCCCTGGAGTTCGACCGCAGCGGCGAGCACGTCAACCAGCAGGTCTACGAGATCGAGCGCGCGGGCTTCGAGGCGGCGGACCGGATCATCGCGGTCAGCCACTTCACCAAGGACACCATCGTCCGCCGCTACGGCATCGCGCCGGACAAGGTCACCGTGGTCCACAACGCCGTTTCCAAGGAGCGGCGCATCGGCCAGATGCGCATCCAAAAGCCGTTCAAAGAGAAGCTGGTCCTCTTCCTGGGACGCATCACCTTCCAGAAGGGGCCGGACTATTTCGTGGAGGCGGCGGCCAAGGTCCTGGAGCGCAACCCCAACGTCCGCTTCGCCATGGCCGGGTCGGGCGACATGTTTCCGCGCATGGTGGAGCGCATGGCCGAGCTGCGCATGGCCGACAAGTTCCACTTCCTCGGCTTCGTCCGTGGCGCGGACGTGGAGCGCATCTACGCCATGAGCGACCTCTACGTCATGCCCAGCGTGTCCGAGCCCTTCGGCATCACCCCGCTGGAGGCCATGGTCTACGACGTGCCCTCCATCGTCTCCAAGCAGTCCGGCGTGGCCGAGGTCCTGGAGGACGCGGTCAAGATCGACTTCTGGGACGTGGACCGGCTGGCCTGGGAGATTCTCGACATCCTCGGCAACAAGGAGCGAGCGCAAAAGCTGGTCGAGGCCGGGCGGCGCAGCCTCAAGAAAATCCAATGGGACCGGGCGGCGGCCAAGGTGCTGGACGTCTACCGGCAACTGACCGGAGGTGCGCAGTGATCCCTGTCTGCTTCTATTTCCAGGTGCACCAGCCCATGCGCCTGAACAAGGGCTATTCCTTCTTCGACATGGGAGTGAGCCACCACTACCGCGACGACGACGCCAACCGCGACATCCTGCGCAAGGTGGCCGAGAAGTGCTATCTCCCGGCCAACCGGATGATGCTCGACCTCATCAACGAGTTCCGGGGCGACTTCCGCATCTCCTTCGCCATCACCGGCGTGGCCATGGAGCAGTTCCAGGAGTTCTGCCCCGAGGTGCTGGACTCCTTCCGCGAACTGGCCGAGACCGGGTGCGTGGAGTTCATCGGCGAGACCCACTACCACTCCCTGTCCTTCCTCTTCTCCCGCGAGGAGTTCCGGCGGCAGGTCAGGATGCACGCCAAGGTGCTGGAGGAGTTCTTCGGCAAGAAGCCCGTGACCTTCCGCAACACCGAGCTGATCTACAGCAACGACCTCGCCCTCGAAGTGGAGCGGATGGGGTACAAGAACATCCTGTGCGAGGGCGCGGACCAGGTCCTGGGCTGGCGCTCGCCCAACTACGTCTACCAGCCCGCCGGCTGCACCAGGCTCAAGGCCCTGCTCAAGAACTACCGCCTCTCCGACGACGTGGCCTTCCGCTTCTCGGACCGGGGCTGGGACGAATGGCCGGTCGACGCGGACAAGTTCGCGGGCTGGGTCCACGCCATCGCGGGCAACGGCGACATCGTCAACCTCTTCATGGACTACGAGACCATCGGCGAGCACCAGTGGGCGGACACCGGCATCTTCGAGTTCTTCCGCAGCCTGCCGCGCGCCATCCTCGCCCACCCGGACTTCATTTTCCGCACCCCGGCCGAGGCCGCGGCCGACCTGGACCCCATGGCCCAGTTGGACGTGCCCTACTTCACCTCCTGGGCCGACCTGGAGCGCGACGTCTCGGCCTGGCTCGGCAACTCCATGCAGGACCAGGCAGCCGAGCTGGCCTACGCCCTGGAGGACAAGGTCCTGGACACCGGCGACGACGAGCTCATCGCCACCTGGCGCGAGCTGCTGACCAGCGACCACTTCTACTACATGTGCACCAAGTGGTTCTCGGACGGCGACGTGCACAAGTACTTCAACCCCTACGAAACCCCGCACCAGGCGTTCATCACCTACATGAACGTCCTCAACGACCTCGCCCTGACCGTCAACAACCGCAACGGCAACGGCCGGGAATAACAGGAGATCAAAACATGGAAACCCGTTGGCTGTTTGAAGTGTCCTGGGAAGTCTGCAACAAGGTGGGCGGGATATTCACCGTCATCAGCAGCAAGGCCGCGCAAGCCGTCGCGGCCTTCGAGGGCCGATACGTAGCCATGGGCCCGCTGCTCGACCGCAACCCCGGGTTCGAGCCCTGCGACGCCCCCGAGGAACTCGCCCCGGCCCTGGATAGGGCCAAGGCGGCTGGCATCGAGACCAAATTCGGCCGCTGGGACATCCCCGGCCAGCCCTACGTCCTGCTCATCGGCTTCCAGAACGCCTTTCCCGAGCCGGACAAACTCCTCTTCCAGTTCTGGAACGACTTCGGCGTGGACTCCATGGCCGGGGCCTGGGACTACATCGAGCCGGTCCTGTTCAGCTCGGCGGCGGCCACGATCATCAAGGAATTCGGCGACGACGCGGCCGAGACGGCCGACGTTTTCGCCCACTTCCACGAGTGGATGTCCGGCGCGGGCGTGCTCTTCCTCAAGAAGCACGCGCCGTCCGTCTCCACGGTGCTGACCACCCACGCCACCATGCTCGGCCGGGCAATGTCCGGCGCGGGGGTGGACATCTACGAGCGGCTGGAGGAGATCGAGCCCAGCCAGGAGGCCAAGGCCTATGGCGTCACGGCCAAGCACTCCATGGAGTCCGTGTCCGCCCGCGAGGCCGACTGCTTCACCACCGTGTCCAACATCACCCAGCGCGAGGCCGCCAACCTGCTGGGCACCAACCCGGCCGTGGTCACGGTCAACGGCTTCAACCTGGAGGGCTTCGCCGAGCCCGACATCGTGGCCGCCACCCGCACCGAGGCCCGGGCCCGGCTCGTGGACCTGGCCGCCCGGTTCCTGGACCGCCCGCTCACGCCCGAAAAAACGCTGCTGCTGGCCACCAGCGGCCGATACGAATTCCACAACAAGGGCATCGACCTGCTCCTCGACGCCCTGGGCGACGCGGACCGCAAGCTCGCCGAGACGGACAACGACGTCACCGTGGTCGCATTCCTCCTGGTCTCCTCCGGCTACGCGGGCTTCAGCGACGAGACCCGCAAGCGCCTCAGGACCGAGCAGTACAACATCGAGAAATACGCGGGCATCGCCACCCACCACCTGGGCGACGCCGAGCAGGACCCCATCGTCCGCCGCTGCCGCGAGCTCAAGCTCGACAACACCACGGACAACCACTGCTGCGTCATCTTCATCCCGGTCTACCTGGACGGCAACGACGGCGTGCTCAACCTGGAATACTACGACGCCCTGGCCGGAATGGACCTGACGGTCTTCCCCTCGTTCTACGAGCCGTGGGGCTACACCCCCATGGAGAGCGCGGCCTTTTCCGTGCCCACGGTCACGGCCGACCGCGCCGGGTTCGGCCAGTGGGTCATGGGCAAGCACCCCGGCGGCCACCCCGGCGTCCACGTCCTGAACCGGCTGGAGGACAGCTACGAGATCGCCCGCGCCAAGCTGGCGGAGCACCTGGTCACCTTCACCCGCTGGACCCCGGACGAGCGCGCCTACCGCAGCGCCGAGACCCGGCGCATCGCCGAGGAGGCGTCCTGGGAGAACTTCTACCCCCGCTACCTGGAGGCCTACGACGCTGCGGCCGAAATCCGCACCGAGCGCATCGCGGGCGTGCAGCGCATGACCCGGGCCCCGGCGGGCGAGATCAGCTTCTCCGGCGTCAACACCACCCAGCCCCGGCTCCGGCCCTTCACCGTCATCACCGAGCTGCCGCCCTCCCTCGGCCGAATGCGCGACCTGGCCAACAACCTCTGGTGGGTCTGGCACCGCGACTCCCAGGAGCTCTTCGAGTGGATCGACGAGGACCGCTGGCACCGCTGCGGCCACAACCCGGTCCTGTTCCTGGACACCATGGACGCCACCCGCCTGAACCAGGTGGCCGAGGACAACGAGTTCATGGGCCGCTTCGCCTCGGTCCTGGAGCGGTTCGACGACTACATGGCCCAGAAGGCGAAGGCCGACATCCAGGGCATTACCTGGAAGAATCCGGTCTCCTACTTCTCCATGGAGTTCGGCCTGCACGAGTCCATCCCGATCTACTCCGGCGGCCTCGGGCTGCTGGCGGGCGATCACATCAAGTCCGCGAGCGACCTGAACCTGCCCTTTGTCGGCATCTCCCTGCTCTACAAGAACGGCTACTTCCACCAGCGCATCAACGGCAACGGCGAGCAGGTGGTGGAATACCGCGAGAACGACTTCGCGGCCATGCCCATCACCCCGGTGCACAACGGCGGGGTCGAGAAGATCCTGGTGGCCGTGGAGCTGCCTGGCCGCACGGTCCAGGCCCAGATATGGGAAGTCCATGTGGGCCGCGCCACCCTCTACCTGCTCGACACCGACATCACCGAGAACTCGCGCACCGACCGCGACATCTGCTCCAAGCTCTACGAGCCCTCGTCCAAGGGGCGCATCGAGCAGGAGATCGTCCTCGGCGTGGGCGGCATCCGGATGCTCCGGGCCCTGTCCATCGAGCCCTCCCTCTACCACCTGAACGAGGGCCACTCCGCCTTCCTGCTCTTCGAGCGCATCCGCCAGCTCATGCAGACCGAGGGCGTGGATTTCGCCACGGCCAAGGAAATCGTGCGCGGCTCAACGGTATTCACCATGCACACCCCGGTCCCGGCGGGCAACGAGCGGTTCCAGCGCTCGCTGGTCGAGAACTACTTCCGGGGCTATGCCGACCAGATGGGCGTACCCTGGGACGCCCTCTGGAATCTCGGCCACATCTACGCCGAGGAGGCGGACCACCTGAACATGACCGTGCTCGCCCTCCAGCTCTCCTGCTACCGCAACGGCGTCAGCAGGCTGCACGGCGACGTGTCGCGCCGGATGTGGATGGACCTGTGGCGCGGGTTCCTGCTCGGCGAGGTGCCGGTGGGCCACGTCACCAACGGCGTGCACATTCCCTCCTGGCTCGACGAGCGGATGCGCCGCGACATCGAGTCCTCCTGCCGCATCTCGGTGCACCGGTCCCTGGCCGACGGCCAGGACTGGGGCTGCCTCGACACCCTGGACGACCGCATGCTCTGGGACACCCACGTCGCCCTCAAGCACCGGCTCTACGAGGAGGTCCGACGCTCCATCTCCGGTCAGTGGACCCGCGAGGGCGAGCCGCCCAACCGGCTGCGCGCCTTCCTGGACGCCCTGAACCCGGACCACCTGACCCTGTGCTTCGCCAGGCGGTGCACGGCCTACAAGCGGCCCACCCTGCTCTTCCACAACCTCCAGCGGATCAAGGAAATCCTCTGCAACCCGCAGCGGCCGGTCAACGTCATCTTTGCGGGCAAGGCCCACCCGGCCGACACCATCGGCGCGAGCTACATCAACCTGATCTGCCGCCTGGCCAAGCAGGACGACTTCCTGGGCCGGGTCATATTCCTGGAGGGCTACGACATACGGCTGGCCCGGCTGCTGGTTTCCGGCGCGGACGTGTGGCTGAACAACCCGACGCGGCTCATGGAGGCCAGCGGCACCAGCGGAATGAAGGCGGCGGTCAACGGCGTTCCCAACTGCTCCATCCTGGACGGCTGGTGGGACGAAGCCTTTGACGGCAGGAACGGCTGGGCAGTGGGCAGCGGACTGGTCTACGAAAACCAGGTCAGCCAGGACATCGTGGACGCGGACAACCTCTACGCCACCCTGGAGACCGAGGTGGTTCCGGAGTTCTTCGACCGCCCGGGCGACGGCATCCCCCACTCCTGGATACACCGGATGAAGGAGGCCATGAAGACGGCCTTCATCCAGTACGGCACCCACCGGATGGTCAACGACTACATCCGGGACATGTACCTGCCCGCCATGGCCATGGCCAAGCGTCGCGCCAAGTCCCGCTTCGAGCTCTCCCGCGAGGTGGCCGAATGGAAGAAGCGCATCCCCGGCCGGTTCTCCACCGTGACCATCAAGGAGGTCAGCGTGGAGGGCATCTCGGGCGACGTGTTCAAGCTGGGCAACCGGCTGACCATCCGGGCCAAGGTGGACCGGGGCCAGCTCCTGACCGAGGAGATACTGGCCGAGTTCATCGCCGCCACGCCCAACGAGGAGGCGGTCATCGGCTGCGTGCCCATGGTGCTCAAGCACACCGAGGGCAACACCCTGGAATACCAGGCTGGCTACGAACCGACGCACCCAGGCCCCCTGCGGTATGGCGTCAGGGTGATTCCGGTCCATCCGGGGTTGAACAACAAGTACGAACCCCGTCTCATCCGGTGGAGCTGACCCTCCCCAGACAAGAAAAGGCGGCCGGCCGCGCGTCGGCCGCCTTGTTTTTGGCGCATGGAGTTCACCCGAGAAAACGGCAAAACCATGCGGCGGCGCACCAGGGAAGCGTTTCCCGGACCGGACAGCGCGGCGCGGGGCCGCCATTTGCAAAAAAACGGGCAACCACTTGAGTTCCCAACCGCCGGGAATGGCCATGCAGGCCGCCAGAGGGTTGCGACACCTTCAAGCAGGCGGCCCGGCCGATTGATCGGAAACGGCGGCGGACGCAACGGGACGCACGCCCGCAGCGCCCGCGTCAAGCGGATCGACCAACGGCGAGACCCTCCGGGGCAACGCGATGACGCTGAGATTTGTCGGGATACTGTTTTTATGCCTTTCCTGCTCGGGGATACTGAGCCTCATCTGCTATTCCTTGCGGATCATCAAGACGGCAGGCGGCAGACCGTTCGTTTTTTTCATGGCGAGCGTCTTCATTTATTCGCTCGGCTACATGCTGGAACTGTCCGGCAATTCCGCCGAAAGCATCTTCTTCGCACTGAAAATCGAATACCTCGGCATTCCCTTCATACCCGTGTTCTGGTTTCTCTTCGCCTTCGAATACAACCAGTACCGGATCAAAAGCCGGCTCCTCCACGCCTCGCTGTTCACCATCCCCGCCATCACCCTTGTCCTGTTCTACACTACCAATGAATATCATTTATATTACAGTAAGTTCGACGTGGACGTCAGCGGTTCTTTCCCGGTCGCGTCCTTTGCGAAGGGAGCCTGGTACTATGTGCAATTCGCCTATGCGCAGGCGCTGAGCCTGGCCGGCGTCGTCCTCTTTTTCGACATGACGCGAAAGTCCAAGGGATACCGCAAGAGGCAGGCGAACGTCATTTTCCTCGCTTCCATCATCCCCTGGTGCGGCAACGCGCTGGAACAACTGGGCGTCACGCTGCCCGGCATCGATATGATCCCTTTCTATCTCGCGCTTCCGATACCGGCCTTCTCCCTGGCCATGGCGCGGATGATGATGTTCAACATCGCCCCCATCGCGAGGACCAAGGTCTTCGAGACCATGCAGACGCCGGTTCTGGTCCTGGACAAGGATTTCAACATCGCCGACTTCAACGAGTTCGCGAGCAAGGTGCTGCCGGAGCTGACCCAGGCCTCCATCGGCCTCGGCGCCCGCGAAGTGCTGCAAGAACGCGACGGGTTCATGGACAGGATCACGACGGCGGGCGACGCCCCCACGGAGGTCGAGCTCCGCTACCGCGACGACACGATCCATTTCAGCGTGTCCGCCACCAAGATTCTCTCGTCACGCGGCAACGACCTCGGCTTCGCCGTCCTGCTCTACGACATCACGGAGAACAAGCGCCTGATGAAGGCGCTGCACAAGATGGCGTCGCTGGACGCCCTGACCCAGGTGTGCAGCAGGCGTTTTTTCATGGACTCCTGCATGATCGAAATCAACCGGGTCGTCCGGTACGGCGGCAACCTGCCGTTCCTGCTCATCGACATCGACCACTTCAAGAAGGTCAACGACACGTTTGGCCACATCGCCGGCGATCTCGTGCTGCAAAACGTGACGTCGACGTTCCGCAAGGTCCTGCGCGCCAGCGACATCATCGGACGATACGGCGGCGAGGAATTCGCCATCCTGCTCCCCGAAACGGATCTGGAAGGCGCCAGGCGCCTGGCCGAGCGGCTGTGCAACGAGGTTCGGTCCACGACGACAAGCTGCGACGGCGACGCCATCAAGGTGACCATCAGCGTGGGCGTCGCCTTCTTCTCGACAGGCGAGCGGATGTGGAAGGAGTCCGGCCAGGCGTTGCTGGAGGCCCTGTTGAAGGCCTCGGACCAGGCATTGTACCGGGCCAAGAGCAATGGCCGGGACCAGGTACAGTGCGCCGAGCTGTCCCCCGAAGCGTGATCCCCCGCCGGTTGCGGCGCGCCGCCGCCTCAACCGGACCGGCAAGGAACAGGGCGGCCTCCCCCGAGTCGCCGCCCAATTCCCGTCCCTCGCAGGGCGGGGACTACAGGATGTAATCCGTGGTCAGGAAGTTGGAGCTGCGCTGCCGGAGTATCCGCGAGATCAGCTCCTTGTTGCCCTCGGTGCCCTTGGCCGCCACCAGCGTGCGGATGGAGAAGCAGCGCAGGGCGTCGCTGACCGAGAGGGTGCTCTCGGCCGAGTCCTTGCGTCCGGTGAAGGGGAAGGTGTCCGGCCCGCGCTGGCACTGGCTGTTGATGTTCACCCGGCAGACCTGGTTGACCATGGGGTCGATGAACCGGGCCACCTGGTCGGGATCGCTGCCGAAAATGCTCATCTGCTGGCCGTACTTGGAATTGACCTGATACTCCACGGGCTCGCGCTCGTCGTCAAAGGGCACCACCGGCACCACGGGGCCGAACTGCTCCTCCTGGTACACGCGCATGGACGGCTTGACGTCGTAGAGCAGCGCCGGGTGGAACAGGGTCCGGCCCGATGCGCCGCCGCCCGCGTTGACCACCCGCGCGCCCTTGGCCACGGCGTCCTCCACCAGGTCCGTCAGGTACTGGATCTTGCCCTTGCCGGGCATGGGCGTGATGTTGACCCCGGCCTCGAACGGCATTCCCACCTTGAGCCCGGCGATGCCCTCGTCCAGGCGGGAGAGCAGCTCCTCGGCCCGGCTGCGGTGCACGAAGACGATCTTGATGGCCGTGCAGCGCTGGCCGCTGAAGGAGAGGCTGCCCGAGAGAATCTCGCGCGCGGTCAGCTCCATGTCGGCGGTCTCCAGGACAAAGGCCGGGTTCTTGGCGTCCAGCCCGAGCACGCAGCGCAGCCGGTGCGGATGGGGGTGGAGCAGCCGGAGCGCGTCGGCCGCGCCGCTGGACCCGATGAAGGCCAGGACGTTGACCCCGCCCGCCTCCAGGATGGGCTGGACCACCCGCCGGTCGCCGAAGAGCACGTTGACCACGCCGCGCGGGAAGCTGTCGCGCAGGGCCTCAAGGATGGGCGAGAGCAGGAGCTTGCCCATGCGCGGGGTCTTGACGATGACCGTGTTGCCCATGACCAGCGCCGGGATCAGGGTGGCGAAGGTCTCGTTGAACGGATAGTTGTACGGGCCCATGCACAGGACCGGGCCCAGCGGCGCGCGGCGGATCTGGGCGTAGATGCCGCCGTCGATGACCATGCGCGAGCAGGACCGGTCCAGGTCCTTGAGGGCGGAGAGGGTGTTGTCGATGTATTCGACGGTCCGGTCGAACTCGATCTCGGACTCGCGCCGGGGCTTGCAGATTTCGAGCGTCATCAGCCGGACGACCTCGTCGCGGACCCCGGCCAGGCGGGCGGCGAAGCCCTCCATGTGCCGGATGCGGTCGGCCACGCCCATGGTCGGCCAGCGGCCCATGCCGTTGTCGTAGGCGGCCGACGCGGCCTTGAGGGCGCGCATGCCCGCGTCCGCGTCCAGCACCGGGCAGCGACCGATGGGCAGCGGCGAGAACTCGCCGTTGTCGTTGATCTCGATGGGGGAATGGATGTCCTGCATCTCGCCGTCCCATTCGAGCAGCTCGCCGTCGATGAGATAGCGGGGATAGTCCTTGGGGATGACGGCCGTGTATTCGTCCGGGAGGCCGCCCTTGACGGGAAAGGCGGCGAGAAGTTGCTGTTCGGTGCTCATATGGCCTCCGTGGAGATGGAGCGTTTTCGGACAGGCTCTGAAAAAACTCTGGATAGGTCCAACCCACTACTATGTCAATATGGACATAATGCCGTCGGCCGGCGCGAAGGGGCGGAGGGCGACGCGGGAAAGCCGCCCGCCGCCTTTGACGGGAAGGGCGGGCGAGGGCTATACCGGAACCTCCCGCAACGGGCGGACCGCGCGCGGCGGGGTGACGATCGACCGGCAACAAGAGGGATTCGGCGGATGGAGACTGGACAGGAGCATCCGGGCGGCGGCCCGGCCCGGCGCAGGGCGGTGGCCGCCATCCTGGCGAGCGGATTCCTGGCCACCCTGGGGGTGGCGCTCTTCTCGTTCGTGGTGCCCCTGGCCAGCCTGGATGCGCGCATCAGCGGGGCCTGGCTGGGCAGCGCCTTTGCCGGATACTACCTGGCCAAGCTCCTGGCCGCGCCCCTGGGTGG
>NZ_JAQUWN010000132.1 GCF_028692895.1 Pseudodesulfovibrio sp. | reverse complement strand
GCCGTGGCCTACCTCTTCTACGACCAGGTAGGCTCCCTGCGGGTGGTTGCCGACCGTGACGGCGACGTGATAAAGGAGGTCCTGTACGACCCCTTCGGCGGGATCATCGAGGACAGCAACCCCGGCCTCCGCCCCCCCATCGGCTTCGCCGGAGGGTTGCACGACCGCGACCTGGGCTTCGTGAGGTTCGGCTGGCGGGACTACGACACGTTCACCGACGGGCGGACCGCGCCCGCCCGCAGGGATTGGCGGCCGGACCGGCGGGACGCCGTTTCCGAGCAATCCCGACAGCGCCCGAAAGAAAGGAGCCGACAATGAAGAAAGCGACGTGGCGTGCAGTGGTTTTGCTGGGTGCGATCGCCCTGGGGGCTTGGCTTCATTCCTGCTTCCCGCCGGACATCGGCGTGGTGGTCCTCCAAAACGGCAGCGGGCGGGACATCGCCAGGGCCGTCGTACGCATCCGGGAAATCGAGCTCGTCTTCCCGAAAATCCCGGACGGCGGCTTCTCGGCGGCCCGCTATGAAATCCCCGGAGACGCCCACTACGAGGTCCTGGTCACGTTTGATTCCGGCAAAACGCTCCGCCTGGAGTCCGGCTATGTGACGAGCGGCATGGACGCCTTCGACGTCATGGTCGTCCGGGAAGACGAAATCATTCACCAGGCCTCCGAAGGGCCGGGGCTTTCCGCCTCGCGGAACGCCCCCTGACCCCAACCGGCGGCGTTTCCGACCGCCCACCCCCTATTGCATGATGACCAGCTTCTGGCCGGGGCGGATGGTGCTGCGGCGGCCCAGGTCGTTGAGCTTGAGCAGCCGGGTGAGCGGGGTGCCGGTCTTGTCCGCGATGGCGGTCAGGGTGTCGCCCCGGCGCACGGTGTAGGTCTTGGCCGCCGCGCGCTTGCGGTATTTCACGATCAGCGACTGGTAGCGGGAGGCGAACCCCCTGGCCGAGCCCTCGGGCAGGAAGAGGACGTGCTCCCCGGCCGGGATGACGTCGTCCAGAAGCTGCGGGTTCATGTCCCGGACGGTCTTGTAGTAGGTCCCCGCCGCCTTGGCCACCACCAGGACCGGCGCGGCCTGGCGGGTCTTGAGCAGGATGCGGTCGCAGGGGACCGGGCCGTAGAAGTCCTCCGGCTCCAGGCGGAAGCCGTAGCGGCCGGGGTCCGAAAGGATGAGCTTGGCCGCCATGGCCCTGAGCACGTAGCGCTCGGTCTCGGTGGGCAGGTCCAGATGGTAGTAGTCGTCCGCGTCCTGGGCGTCCATGCGGCTCCCCAGGCCGACCTCGCCCATGTTGTAGGCCGCGCAGGCCAGGGTCCAGGAGCCGAACTCCTCGTGCAGGGTGCGGAGGTAGGCCAGCGCCGCCTTGGTGGCTAGCCGGTAGTTGCGCCGCTCGTCGATGTAGCGGTTGATGACCAGGCCGTGGTTGCGGCCCGTGGACTCGATGAACTGCCAGACCCCGCGCGCGCCCCGGCCCGAGCCCGCGTGGGGTTTGAGGGCCGACTCGATGACCGCCACGTACTTGAGGTCGTCGGGCAGCCCGGCCTCGGCCAGGGCGGCTTCGATGTGCGGAAAGTACCGGCCCGAGCGCTTGAGCCAGAGGATGACCTGGGCGCGGTCCCAGAGCATGAGCAGGAGCTCTCGCTCCAGCCGCTCGCGCACGGCGGGCAGGTCGAGCGGCACGGGCTCGTTGCAGAAGCTGACCGGCCCCTTGATGCGGATGGCGGATTCCAGGGAGGGGAAGCGCGCCGCCTTCAAGGGCGCGGCCATGTCCGCCCCCTCGGCCGACGCGGGCCGGGAGGCGAGCAACAGGAAGAGCCCCGCGACAAGCGGGAGGATCAGACGCCGGAAGGTCAAAACGATGTCTCCATGGCGGCCGCGCCGGGGCCCCGGCGCGGCGTCGCCGCTACAGCTTGGATTTGAGCACGATGTCCGTGATAGGCCCGCGCGAACGGTCTCCCTTGAGGACCATGTGCGCATAGTTCTTGTACCCCTTGAGCTTCTTTACCGTCCAGTTCAGGCCGTTGTTCGCCTCGTTGAGGTACGGGTTGTCCACCTGGCGCGTGTCGCCCAGGCAGATGCACTTGACGCCCTCGCCCATGCGGGTGAGGAGCGCGCGGGTCTCGCCGCGCGAAAGGTTCTGCATCTCGTCCACGATGACCACGGCGTTTTCGATGTTCATGCCCCGGATGAACGCCACGGGCTGGATCTCGAACTTCTTGGGGTTGAGCTTCCAGGTGTCGGACGAGGGGTCCTGGAAGATGCGGTTGGCCGGGCGGATGTCGTGCAGCTTGATGAGCAGGTCCTGGATGTACTTGATGTACGGCAGCATCTTCTCCTCGATGTCGCCCGGAAGATAGCCCATCTTGGCACCGATCTCCACCACCGGCTTGACCAGGTAGATCTTGCGGTAGGGGTTGTCCTTGCGCTCCAGGGTCAGGTAGAGCGCGGCGGCCAGGGAGAGGAAGGTCTTGCCGTAGCCCGCCTCGGACTGGATGGAGACCAGGTCGATGCCCTCGTGGAGCATCAGCTCCAGGGCCAGGTTCTGGTAGACGCTGCGCGGCTTCACGCCCCATATCTCGTGGGTGTAGCCGATGGGCTTGGGCCCTTCGGGGCTGTAGAAGACCGGGGTCCCGGCCTCCCAGCGGAAACAGTTGTGGACCAGCTCCTCGCCTTCCTCCACGAACCCGGTGTAGCGTTGGGACTCGGACCGGAAGGGGTCGGAATCGCGGTATTCCTCGCTCGGGATGCCGTAGACCTTGGCCTTGATCTGGAGGATGCGGTCGTTGGTGATGAGCATGGCCTCTTCCGGGGCCATGTGCAGGATTTCCTTGAGGATGCGGTCGTCCATCACGTCGTCGGTGAGGGTGAGGGCGAAATCCGGCGGGAAGATGTGGACCTGTTCGTCGTCGCGGATGGCGCAGACGGCCTGGGCGACGATGTGCCCGATGCGCGGGTCTTTCTTGAGGCCGTCCAGCTCGGTGAGGACGGTGTAGGGAATGTAAATCTGGTTTTCCGACCCGTTGCGCAAGGCCGTGATGCATTTGGGGTTTTCTATGAGGACGTTGGTGTCGAGGACAAAGTGCTTCTGGGCCATAATCCCCCGTCCGGTGTTTGCTCGTTGATTCCCTGGGCATCTACCCGATCCGTCGGCGCGAGGCCGGGAATCAGCCAATCAATTTCATACGCTCCTCCAATGCTTTTTCTCCCTTAACCGTGACGATGAACAGTTTTCGAGAAAATGTCTAGAGCCAACTTGCGGCAAAAGGGCCGC
>NZ_JAQUWN010000014.1 GCF_028692895.1 Pseudodesulfovibrio sp. | reverse complement strand
AGATGGTCATCGTGGAAAAGAAGACCGAGGACAAGGTCAAGGACATCCTGAAGAGCAAGGGCTGGTAAGCCCGGCCCGTTCCGGAGAATGAAAGAGCCCCCCGCCGCGAATGCGGCGGGGGGCTTTCGCTTTTTCCCTGCGGTCCGGGCCTATTCCCCGCCCGCCGCGATGGCGAAGCCCTGGGGGGCCAGCCCCGTGGACGACGGGGTTCCCGCGATGCGCGAGAGGTAGGTGTCGCCCAGGCTGGCGATGTGCTCGCCGATGTTGTCGAAGTAGTTGAAGTGCAACTGCTCGTCGTCGATGATCGTCTCGAAGAGCTTGACGCTGATGGCGTCGCCCATCTCGCGGCAGACCAGGGCGAACTGGTTGTAGGCGTCCAGCGCCTTGTCCTCCTCGCCCGCGTCGAACTCGAAGATCGCGCCGATCCCCTGGCCCTTGGCGATGGGCCCGGCCAGCTCGGTGGTGGGCGCGCCGCCCAGCTCGGTGACGCGCTCGGCAAAGGCCTCGGCGTGACGCATCTCGTCGATGGCGATGAGCTTCATCTTGGCCGCCAGTTCGCCGTAGTCCATGTCGTCCAGGCGATAGTGGTGGCTCATGTACTGGTGGATGGACTGGAGCTCCATGGAGCGGGCCTTGTTCAACACCTCGATGCATTTCGCCCTGCGTTCTTCCTTGGTGGCCATGTGAATCCTCCTTTGTGCCGCCGTCCCTCGGCGGCGTGTGGTTGCCGGGGATGGAACACGATTACCACTTCCGGCCGGGCATTGCCAACGCCAAGTTGGTTGCGTCCGGCCGGGCAGGCGCACGCGGGTCAGCGCGGGGTGTCGGCCCCGCCCGCCAGGGCGGCGATGGCCTCCAGGGCCTTGCCCCTGGCCTGGGCCAGCTTCTTCCACTTGCGCTTTTCCTGCTTGAGCGCCTCGATGGTGTGCAGCAGGTTCTTGACGGTCTGCGCCGGGTAGCCGCGCGTGGCGCGGCCGCCCAGGCGCAGCTCCTCGTCGTTCTGCTGCCGGATGGAGGCGATCTGGTTGGCGTCGAGGATCATGTCCGTCCCGTCTTGCCGTTATCCGGCGCAGCAGAAGCTCGTTGACGAGTATTCCATGCGGTCCTTGTACTCCTCCTGCTTGCCCTTGTTCCAGCGGCCCACCGGGCGGTAGTAGCCCACCACCCGGGTGTAGACCTCGGCGTCCTTGCCGCAGGTGGGGCAGGTGAAGTGCTCGCCGTAGAGGTAGCCGTGGTCCTCGCAGACCGAGAAGGTGGGCGTCACCGAGATGTAGGGAATCTTGGTGCGGCTCATGGCCTTGAGCAGGAAACTCTTGACGCTCTCCTCGTCCGGCGCGGCCTCGCCCAGGAAGGTGTGGAAGACCGTGCCGCCGTTGTAGAGCGTCTGGAGCTCGTCCTGGTGCTCCAGGGCGAAGAAGACGTCGGAGCTGACGCCCACGGGGAGCAGGGTGGAGTTGGTGTAGTACGGGGTCTCGTCGCCGGAGGTCTTGATGTCCGCGTAGAGCTCGCGGTCGATCTTGGCCAGGCGGTAGCAGGTGCCCTCGCCGGGCGTGGCCTCCAGGTTGTAGAGGTTGCCCGTCTCCTCCTGGAACCGGACCACCAGGCGGCGCAGGTGCCGGAGCACTCGCTGCATCAGCGCCGAGCCCGAGCGGGTCTCGATGCCCTTGCCGAGCAGGTTCAGGCAGGCCTCGTGCCCGCCGATGAGCCCGATGGTGGAGAAGTGGCCCTTGAGCCCGTTCTTCAGGTAGCGGCGGGAGTAGGGGAACATGCCCGCGTTCAGGTTCTTCTCCACGATCTTGCGCTTGTATTCCAGGGACTCGCTGGCGAGCTGGGCGTATTCCGTGACCAGGTCCATGAAGTCCTCCTCGTTGTGCGCCAGGTAGGCGAGCTTGGGGAGGTTCAGGGTGACCACGCCCACCGAGCCGGTCAGGTCGCCCGCGCCGAACAGGCCGCCGGTCTTCTTGCGGATCTCGCGCAGGTCCATCTGGAGGCGGCAGCACATGGAGCGGACGTCCTCGGGATTGAGGTCGGAGTTGATGAAGTTCTGGAAGTAGGGCGCGCCGTATTTGGCCGTGAGTTGGAGCAGGAGGTGGCCCACCTCGGAATCCCAGGGGAAGTCCTTGGTCACGTTGTAGGTGGGGATGGGGAAGGAGAAGATGCGGCCGTCCGCGTCGCCTTCGAGCATGACCTCCAGGAAGGCCTTGTTGATGAGCGCCATCTCCGCGGCGTACTCGCCGTAGGTGGAGTCCTTGAGCTCGCCGCCGATGATGATGGCCTCCTTGGCGATGTGCGCCGGGGGGACCACGTCGAAGGTGAAGTTGGTGAACGGGCTCTGGCCGCCCCAGCGGGAGGTGGCGTTCAGGTTGTGCAGCAGCTTCTGCACCTGCTGCTTGATGTCGTGGTAGCTCAGGCCGTCGTTGCGGATGAACGGGGCGAGGTAGGTGTCAACGTTGTTGAAGGCCTGGGCCCCGGCCCATTCGTTCTGCAGGGTGCCCAGGAAGTTGACCATCTGGCCGCAGGCCGCGTCGAAGTGCCTGGCGGGCCGGGACGAGCAGCGGTCCCGCAGGTTGAAGCCCTCCAGGAGCAGGTCGCGCAGGGACCAGCCGGAGCAGTATCCGGCCAGGCCGAAGGAGAGGTCGTGGATGTGGAAATAGCCGTGGTTGTGCGCCAGCCGCACTTCCTCGGGATACTTCTCCAGCACGTAGCGGGCCTGAACCGACCCGGCCATGTGCAGGATCAGCCCCTGGAAGGAGTGGACCATGTTGGAGTTTTCGCTGACGCGCCAGTCCACGTTGTCCAGGTAGCTTTCGGTGACCCCGGTGATGTCCAGGTACGCCTCGTGCTGGGAGCGCAGTTCGCGCCGCTTTTCGCGGTAGATGATGTAGCGCTCGGCCACCTTGTACAGCCGGGCCTCCATGAGGACCTGCTGGACCATGTCCTGGACCTGTTCCTGTTCGGGAATGTCCACGCCGTCGAGTTTCTTCTCCACCTTTCCGGCCAGCCGGTCGGCCAGGAGCGGGTCCTTGATCCCGCTGCTGTTCAGGGCCTTGAAGATGGCGCCTCCGATCCGCTTGGTGGACCAGGTCTCGATGCATCCGTCACGCTTGAGAATCTGTTTCGGCATAAAGGCTCTTGCGGCAAGCAGCCAGAGCGGAGGACGGCCGGGGCCGTCGGCGGCTGATTGCACGGTTGCCGTATGGACTCTCGCGGCGGCACCGCGAGGCCCGGCAATCGGTTGTCGGGTAATGATGCGCTTCCCCTTCGGCGGGCTCCGCGGACCGCTTCGGGCGAGGTGCGCTTCAGGTAGGTCTTCTGGCTTTCCCCGGGCCGCTCCGCCTTCCCGCCCGAGGGCAGTGGCGATGAGGAACGGCCGTTCAGATGGGGATTACAGCGGCGGGACCGCTCCGGTTTCGCACCGGATTCCCTGTTATGGCCTGGCGGCCACCTGAAGGACATCTTGATTCCGGCAGACTAGCCCAAGCCCTGCCGGAGCGCAAGGCGAAGCCTCGGGCCGCCCCGCTGTTTTGGGGCGGAGCTTGTTGCAATCATCCGGGAAAACAGGGTGTTTTTTTCTGGCGGCGGCGGATGCGGCAAAGGGGGAGGGGCGCGGCGGCCGCGACGTGAACGGCGGGGGGAGGACCGTTGCGCCGCCGCCCGGCATCCTCCCGTCGCCGTTTGTCGGTCCCGCGTCCGTGCGCCATCGGTGGCGGGCCGAGAGCGAGGCGACCCGTACGTGGCCTGGTGACCTTGGCGGAATGCCGGGCCTGGTCGGCCACAAAATGTATAAATAAAAAGAATGTAATTCCAGAATATTGCAATAAAGTTGTCGTGAGTAATCAAACAATGTAAATTTATAGTTGACAAAATGGGCGCAGACTGTTTATTAATTGCGCACGTTGTTCGCAATAAAAGTAAACGCGCCGCCGCGCGGAGAAGGAGCGAGTCATGCAGGAACGGTTTTGCAAGTGCGGTCACCGGCTGATGGTTCAGTACACCCTGGATGGTTTTCTGCCCTGGGAGGCGGTCATTCACAAGGGTGAGGAGGATGTGGACCCGGTCAAGGTCTGTCCCCGCTGCGGCGCGTACCTGAGCATACATTTCCTCCGCTAACGGAGCGGATGGTTCCAGCGGACGGGGTCCCGCCCCCACGGGATCGCCCCCCGTCCGCCTCTTCCCTGTCGGGCACGGCCCGCGCGCGAAAGTCCCGGAGCGCGCGGCCGTGCCTATTTTGCGTCCTGCGCCGATGCTTGCGAAAAGGGGAGGGGGCGCATGGAGGGCCGGGGGGCAGTCGGGAGGCGGCGCGGAAAGTGGGGGGCGTCGGGGGAAAGGCCGCTACGGTGGCGGCGGTCAGGGCGCGCGCAGGCTACTGCCGGATCTCGTCCGGCCCGGCCAGGGCGAGGGTTTCGGTGCGGTTGCGGCCCGCCTGTTTGGCCAGGTAGAGGGCGCGGTCCGCGGCCTGGACCAGGTGCTCGGGCGCGTTCTGGCAGGTGGGCATCCCGGAGGCCACGCCGATGGAGACCGTCACCGAGCAGCTCACGCTGGAGTTGGGGTGGTTGATGCCGGTCCTGGCCAGGCTGGCGTGAATGTTGTCCGCCACGGCCCGCGCGCCCTTGAAGTCGGTGTTGGGCAGGACGACCACGAATTCCTCGCCACCGTATCGCGCCACCAGGTCGCCGGGGCGGTGCACCGCGCCCAGGATGGCCTGGGCCACGGCGCAGAGGCAGGCGTCGCCGTCCACATGGCCCAGGGCGTCGTTGTAGAGCTTGAAATGGTCGATGTCGATCATGAGCAGGCCGATGGGCCGGTCCTCCCGGCCGTTGCGCACCCATTCCTTTATCAGCGTGTCGTCAAAACAGCGGCGGTTGGCCAGACCGGTCAGCCCGTCCTGGTTCGACATGCGCTCCAGCTTGCGGGCCAGCCGCTCCAACTCCCGCTCGCGCTCCTTGCTCTTGAGCATTTCGCGCCGCAGTTGCAGGGCCGACCGGATGCGCGCGCGGAGCTCCACCCGCCCCACGGGCTTGAGGATGAAGTCCGAGGCCCCGGCCGCAAAGGCGCGGTCGAAGGTCGCCTCGTCGTCGTGGCCGGTGACCATGATGACCGGGATGTCCTCGAACTCGCGCTGGGCCTTGATGGTCAGCGTCCCGGCGATGCCGTCGGCGCCGGGCAGGTCCACGTCCATGAGGACGAGGTCGATGGGCAGCCCGGCCTTGTCCATGTCGCGCAGGATGCGAAAGCCATCCTCGAAGGCCGGGGCGGAAAGAACCTCGGGATAGCCTGCCTGGTTGAGCACCTCGCTCAGGTGCAGCACGCTGGTCTGGCAATCGTCGATGATGAGGATACGCATACGTGGCATGGTCTAGCAAACTTCCAGACTTTTGGCGAGTGGATCGGTGGCGCGGGCCGCCGGTTGCCCGCAACTCCTTGCTACGCCGGAATTTGTTCGATCAGGTTACAGGGGGTGATAATCTCCGCATTCTTTTTGCAAAACGACCGGCGCCATTGTACCCTTGAAAAATGGAAACATCACGCGGCCGGGAAAACGCCCCTCGCCGCGCACCGGAGGATCGATGAAACGCCTTGTCCTGCATACCGTAGTCTTGTCCGCACTGCTTCTCGCGCTCATCCCGGTCCGGCCCTGCGGCGCTTCCGGCGTCGAGGGCGCGTCCGTGACCATCTACGGCTCCGGGCGGGCCCTGGTGGGCGAGTCGCGCTCCGTGAACCTGCCCAAGGGACCGGCCGAGGTGGTCTTCCGGAACATTCCGGACACCATCGACCCGACCTCGGTCAGCGCCACGGCCGAGGGCATGGCCGTCACCGGGCTGGAGTACCGCTACACGCCCCTGACCCGTCGCTCACTGCTCGACCGCTACGTGGGCAAGGAGCTGTCGGTCATCCTGCCCGACCCGGCCAGCGGGGACGGCCGCATCCTGCGCAAGGCCGTGCTCCTCGCCAATGCGGACAAGCCCGTCTTCCAGATGGGCAATGAAATCTATCTGGGCGACGCCCTGGCCTACCTGCTGCCCAAGCTGCCAGAGGGGATGGACGCCGAGCCGACCCTGGCCCTGCGCACCGAGAACGAGGCCGCCGCCCGGCGCGCCATCCGGCTGCGCTACCTCATGGGCGGCCTCACCTGGCGGGCGGACTACACCCTGATCCTCGACGCGGCGGGCAAGTCCGGCTCCCTGGAAGGGTGGGCCACGGTGGCCAACACGTCGGCCTGCGACTTTCGCGGCGCGACCCTGAAGCTGGTGGCGGGCGACGTGCGCCAGGCGTCCGCGCCCATGCTGCGCAAGGGCATGGTGATGGCCGAAGCGGCCTTGGCGGCGGACAACATGCCCGAGCCCGGGTCCTTCGCCCAGTTCCACGTCTATGCCGTGCCCGGTCCGGTGGACCTCTCCGCCGGGGGCACGCGCCAGCTCGGCCTCCTCGACGCGCCCAAGGTGGCGGTGGCCGAGGAGCTCGAATGCCGGTTCGGCAACGGCGTGCGCCAGCTTGCCGGGCCCGAGAAGCAGGCCGTGAACCTCTCCCTGCGCCTTCACAACGTCAAGGACAGGGGGCTCGGCATACCGCTGCCCGCCGGGCAGGTCCGGGCCTACCGGCCGACCCGCGACGGCAGCCTGCTGCTCCTGGGCGAGACGCCCCTGACCCACACCGCCGTGGGCGAGGAGGCGGTCCTGCCCATGGGGACGGCCTTCGACGTCACGGTGACCCGGACCCAGACCGAGTTCACCCGGCTGGGCAAGCAGTCCTACCGCATCGGCTGGTCCCTGGCCGTGACCAACGGGCGGCCCGCGCCCCAGGCCCTGGCCATCGTGGACGGCTACCGGGGCGAGTGGCAGGTCCTCAGCGCGGACCACGCCCACACCCGGCCCGACGCCTCCAGCCTGCGCTTCGACGTGACGGCCCCGCCCACCCCGGACGGCCAGCCCCTGCGCATCACCTACACGGTGCAGGTCACCTACTAGGCGGGACGGGAACATGCCGGACATCCGCTGCCGCAAGCTCGCAACCCTCCGGGATTTCTACGCCCTCATGGCGGAGACCGCCGTGGTGCGCCGCGCGCTGGCGGCCGACGTGCTCGACGGCCGGGCCGCCGACCCGGACGCGGTCCAGTCCCTGCGCAACGCCCTGGCCTGTCTGGAGGACGTGCCCGTGCACTCCGGGCGGCGCGTCCTGGCCTTGGACGCGGAACGGACCATCGGGCTGGACATGGACTACGAGATCGACGAGGCGCGCAAGGACGTTTTCTACCTGGAGGAGGGCGAGTCCGCCTTCCTCGACTTCCTGGGCGACATCCATCCCGGCTTCGACGACTACGTGGCCGCCGGGCGCGAACTGCTGGCCGGGCTGGACCTGGGCTGTCTGGTCACGGACCGCGACGGCACGGTCAACAACTACTGCGCCCGCTACCTGACCTCGGTCCAGTCCGTGTACAACGCCGTCTTCCTGACCCGCTTCGCCCGGAGCCGGGTCAAGCGCCCGGTGATCCTGACCTCGGCCCCGCTGGACGGCCTGGTCCAAATCAGCGTGGCCCCGGAGGGAACCTTCTTCTATGCCGCGTCCAAGGGGCGGGAGTGCCTGGACCTGGAGGGCCGGGTCCGCCGTCTGCCCATCCCGGCCGACAAGCAGCGCGCCCTCGACGCCCTCAACGCCCGCCTGGCCGAGCTGGTGGCCCGGCCCGTGTATGAGAAATTCTCGCTCATCGGCTCCGGCCTTCAGTTCAAGTTCGGCCAGTCCACCGTGGCCCGCCAGGACATCGGCGGGTCCGTGCCCGAGTCCGAGTCCCTGGCCTTCCTCGACCTGCTCAGGGGCATGGTGGCCGAGGAGGACCCCGAGGCCCGGACCTTCCGCATGGAGGACACGGGGCTCGACGTGGAGATCATCCTGACCGTTGAGTCACGGGAGGAGGGGCTCAAGGATTTCGACAAGGGCGACGGCGTCCGTTTTCTCAACGACGAGCTCGACCTGGGGCTGTTCCGGGGGGCGCACCTGGTGTGCGGCGACACCGGCAGCGACGTGCCCATGCTCGAAGCCGCCATGGAAATGTCCGCGCAGGCGCGGGCCATCTATGTCACGCAAAAGGAGGAACTGGCCAGGCGCGTCACCGGCGTCACGGCCAACGCGCTCATCGTGCCCGAACCGGACATGCTGGTCGCCATTCTCGGCGCCGGCTGATCGGGCCCGCAATTCAAGCCAAGGAGGTATCGTGTCCGCCATCACCCTCAGAGGCGTCGTCTTCGACCTGGACGGTGTCATCACCCGAACGGCGAGAGTGCACGCGCAGGCGTGGGAGACCGCGTTCAACGAATTCCTGAAGCACCGGGCCGAAGAGAAGAACGTGCCCTTCGCGCCGTTTGACCGGACCAGCGACTACCAGAACTACGTGGACGGCAAGCCCCGTTTCGAGGGCGTCCTGAGCTTCCTCAAGTCCCGCAACATCCAACTGCCCGCGGGCGACCCGGCCGACCCCCCCGGGCTGGCCACCATTTGCGCGGTGGGCAACCGCAAGAACCAGCTTTACCAGGAAATCCTGCGCGCCGAGGGGCCCGAGGTCTTCGCCTCATCCGTGGCCCTGGCCCGCGAGCTCAGGGACCAGGGCGTGGGCGTGGCCGTGGCCACCTCCAGCCGCAACTGCCGTCTGGTGCTCCAACTGGCCGGGCTGGAGGACGCCTTCGACGCCGTGGTGGACGGCGTGGCGGCGGCCGAGCGGAACCTGACGGGCAAGCCCGATCCGGACATCTTCATCGAGGCCGCCCGCGATCTGGGGTGCAACCCCGGCGAGTGCGTGGTGGTGGAGGACGCCATCTCCGGCGTCCAGGCCGGGCGCGCCGGGAACTTCGGCATGACGCTGGGCGTGGCCCGCAACGTGGGTGGCGAGCTGCTCATGCGCTTCGGCGCGGACCGGGTGGTGGCCGACCTGGCCGAGATCACGGTGGAGGACCTGGAGGACTGGTTCGAGACCGGCATGGCCACGGACGAGTGGTTCCTGACCTACAACGGCTTCGACCCCGGCGACGAGAAGCTGCGCGAGACCCTGACCTGCGTGGGCAACGGCTACCTGGGCACGCGCGGGGCCTGCGAGTGCGAGTGCTCCTCCTACTATTTCTATCCCGGCACCTACATCTCCGGCGTGTTCAACAAGACGCCGAGCAAGGTCCAGGGCCGCGACATCTGGAACAACGACCTGGTCAACTGCCCCAACTGGCTGCCCGTGGAGTTCAAGGTCGGGGCCGGGGAGTTCGTCAGCCCGCTCTCCATGGACATCCTCAGCTACTGCCAGCGGCTGAACATGCGCGAGGGGAGCATGGAGCGCCACATGGTGGTCAAGGACCAGGTGGGCCGCATCACCCGGATCTCGTCCCGGCGCGTGGCCTCCATGGCCGATCCGCACCTCTGCGCTCTCAAGTTCGACTTCACCCCGCTCAACTATTCTGGCCGCATCACCCTGCGCTCCTCCCTCGACGGCAACGTGGAGAACAATGGCGTGGCCCGCTACGCCAAGCTGAACACCCATCACCTCTGCCGGGTGGCGGGCGGCCGGGCCGGGGAGGGCGTCTACCTGCACATGGAGACCACCCACTCCCGCTACCAGATCCTCATGGCCGCCAAGACCGTGGTCCTGGCCGACGGCAAGCCCATGGACGCGCGCAAGAACGTGCTTCAGGACAAGGCCAGGGTCTCGGAGGAGGTCCGGTTCCAGGCCTTGGAGAACAACCGCTACACCCTGGAGAAGTTCGTCTGCGTCCGCACCTCGCTGGACAGCACCCCAGGGGACCTGAAGGAGATGTGTCTGGATGCGCTCAGGGGAGTGCGCACCTTCCAGGGCGTCTACGGCCCCCACGCCAAGAGCTGGAAGCAGCTCTGGCACAAGGCGGACATGCGCGTCACCGGCGACCGCTTCGTCCAGCGGGTGCTCCGGCTGCATATCTACCACCTCCTGGTCACCGCCGGGCCGCACAACGTCGGCCGCGACGCGGGTATGCCCGCGCGCGGACTGCACGGCGAGGCCTACCGGGGCCACATCTTCTGGGACGAGCTGTTCATCCTGCCCTTCTACGATTCGAATTTCCCGGAAATCTCGCGGGCCCTGCTCCTCTATCGCTACAACCGGCTGGATGCGGCCCGGCGCCATGCGCGCGAGAACGGCTACGCCGGGGCCATGTTCCCCTGGCAGACCGCAGACGACGGCGGCGAGGAGACCCAGGAGGTCCACTTCAACCCCGAGTCCAAGCAGTGGGACGAGGACCTCTCCCGTCGTCAGCGGCACGTCTCCATCGCCGTGTTCGTCAACGTCTGGCGCTACGTCTCCTGGACCGGCGACACCGCGTTCCTGCGCGAGTACGGCGCGGAGATGATGCTCGACATCGCCCGCTTCTGGGGGAGCATCGCCGCCCTGGACCAGGGTACGGGCAAGTACCACATCGACGGAGTCATGGGACCGGACGAGTTTCACGAGGCCCTGCCCGGCTCGGACCGGCCGGGGGTGCGGGACAACGCCTACACCAACATCATGGTGGTCTGGCTGCTGGAAAAGGCTCTGGCCGTCCTCGACGAACTGCCCGGCGCGGTGCGCGAGCGGGTAACGCGGCGCATCGGCCTGACCGCCGACGACACGGCCAAGTGGCGCGACATGCTGACCGGGCTCGACGTCATCCTGACCGACGACGGCGTCATCAGCCAGTTCGACGGCTACATGGGCCTCAAGGAGCTGGACTGGGAAGGATACCGCAAGCGGTTCTACTCCATCGGCCGCATGGATCGCATCCTCAAGGCCGAGAACGACTCGCCCGACAACTACAAGGTGGCCAAGCAGGCCGACACGCTCATGGCCTGGTACGTCCTGGAGCCCGAGGAGGTGGCCCGCATCCTGGGCCAGTTGGGCCATCCCGTGGCCGACCCGCTCGCCCTGCTCAAGACCAACTACGACTTCTACGAGCAGCGCACCAGCCACGGCTCCACCCTGTCCAAGGTGGTGCACGCGGTTATTTCAAGCTACGTCTATCCAAGCGGAATATCGTGGGATTGGTTCATGGAGGCCATGCGGAGCGACATCGAGGACACCCAGGGCGGCACGACCATCGAGGGCGTCCACACCGGCGTCATGGCCGGGACCCTGGAGGTGGTCAAGCAGGACTTCGCCGGGCTGAACCTCTCGGCCTCGCCCATGAAGGTCGACCCGGACCTGCCCGCCCACTGGGGCTCCCTGCGCTTCAGCTTCACCTGGCGCAGGATCTGGTTCGACCTGGCCATCGAACCCGGCCGCGTCAACATGACCGCCTACCACAAGGGCGACCGGGTCGTGCCCGTGGACATCTTCGGCCGCCGCTACGAACTCAAGCCCGGCATGACCGTGGAGGCGCGCAAGGAGGCGTAGGGGGCGGCGGGATCGGGGGAAGGGCTATTCTGTCCTGAAAACGTCCGGAGTCGCCCTGGCGGATGCGGGGCGCAAAAAAGGCCGGGCCCGAAGCGTATCTTCATACGCGAGGACCCGGCCTTTTTGTTGCAATGAAGCGGACGTCGTGACAGGCGTCCTCGGCTGTCTAATCGTCGAAGTGGCCCTGGGGGCCCTTGTCGGTGTCCATCTGCTTGGCGCGGGCCTTGATCTTTTCCTCGGTCCAGTCGGCGGCATCCTCGAACTTCTCGACCTTGGGGCCGAGGTCGTAGGAGCCTGCCTTGCAGAGGATGTCCATGGCGATGGGCGCGGTGTCGGCCGCGTTGAACACGTTGACCAGCAGGTGGTGGACGAAGTCCTCCACGGCCCCGGCCATGCGCTCGCGCACGGCGGCGGGCTGGCCCAGCCAGCGGCGCTCGAAGGGCAGGTTCAGCTTTTTGTAGTTGCCGCCGGTGATGCCGTTCTTATCGGCGTATTCGACCATCTCGGCCCACAGGGCGTCGTCGAGGCCTTCGCCCGGCACTTTGTCGAACTTGCCGTCATCGGTCATGATGGCGTTGCCGAAATCGTTGACGCGCACGCCCCAGCTTATCATTTGCAGGGCCGTGGCCACGTTGGCCTTGGTGGTGCGGGTCTTGGCCGCGATCTCTTTCAGGCGCTGGGAGTCGTTGCCCGAAGTGCCGTGCTGGGCCCCGGAGGTGCCGTAGGCGGCCAGGGCCTGGTGAATCTCGGCCGTCAGGTCAACCTGGATGCCCTCGCCAGAGGCCTCGATGCCATGGGTGGTGCCGTTGTTCAGGGCGATCCAGTCAGGGCACAGGCCGTGGGCGTTCAGCCCCTGGCACAGGAACTTGGCCTCCACCGGGGAGGAGAGGCCGAACTCGCCCTTGATTTCGCCGATCTCGGTCTCGTAACCGGCCCAGGAAGGGATGGAGGACGCCACGGCCAGGTTGCCCAGCAGGTTCAGGTCGTCGGTCATGTGCGAGGCGTCGATGGCGATGGAGGTGACGCCGGAGTCGAAGACCGTCGGAATCTCGGCCTTGGCCACGGGCACGTCGTCCCATTTCTTCATGAAGTAATGGTCGGCGTGCACGGCCACGGGCACGGTGATGCCGAGCATGTTCATCACGTAGTCGACGCGGCGGGCGACGTTCCACAGGGTGGTGGGGCAGTAGGTCGACTCGCTGCGGGCGATCTCGATGATGATGGCGGCGTTGGCCCGCTGGGCGGCGCGCAGCGCGCCTTCGATGACGAATATGTTCCGGCCGTTGGCCGCGATGGTCATGCAGTGGCCTTTCTCGATCATGGCCCGGTCCACGACCTTGCCGCTGACGATGAGCGCCTTGGAATTGGGGAAATTCTTGACCACGTTCGGCGGCCGACCGATGGCGAGAGCCTGGTTGAATACATCCTGGGACATGCCCGTTCCTCCTTGGGATATTGCTGAGCGGTCGCGCGAGACGCGCGACGCAAAGAAATACTACGGATCGCATGGAAAAGTCAAAAAATGAACCGCACGCGGCCGGGCGGTCCGAAGCGATGCCCGGAGCGCCGGTCATGCGCTCCGGGCATCGTCGCTTCCTCAGGGCCTGCTACAGCGTGGCGCTCTGGCGGCGAAGCCGCTTGGTCGCGTTGGGCTGCCGGACGGGCATCTGCTTGCGGGTCTCCAGGGGCATGAGCGTGTAGCCCAGCTCCCGGGCCATGAATTCGAGCACGGACACGTTGTGCGTGGCCTTGACGATCTCGAACATGGTCTCCGCGCCCAGCTTGGCGTGCGTGTCGAACGGGTTGAGCTCGCGAAGCAGCGTGGAATACGGCTTCTTGATCTCCCGGCACACTTCCTTGGCGGAAATGCGGCCTTCCAGCACGACATCCTGCATTTTCTTGGTCAGGTTTTTTTCAAACATGTTGTCCCCCCACACGTTGAAGAGTTCTGCCTAGTAGTAGCGTTACCCCAAATTTCAATTTTGCGTCAACGAAAATTGGAGATTCAGGGGACGTTTTTTGGGTGGCGAATCCGTTACATGATAGAATATTCTATGAAGTCGGCCGGTTGAAAGTCACCGGTGGGGGACGAAAAAAACGTTCAGGGCTTGCGGGTGAAGCAGAAGGTCAGTTCGTTGGCGTTGCCGAGGCGTTCGTAGGCGCAGTGGTCGGGCATTGTGGTGGCCAGGAAGATGCCCAGGCCGCCGATGGGCTGGTCCATGATGTCCTGGCCCACGTCCGGGGGGGCGGCCTCCAGGGGATTGAAGGGCGGACCCCAGTCCCGAAGCAGGCAGCAGAAGCTGTCGTCCCGCAGGAAACAGTCCACCTCCAGGGGGCCGCCTTCCCTTCGGTAGGCGTGGTTGGCGACGTTGACCAGGATCTCCTCCAGGACGAGGTCGATCTTCTGTTCCGCGCCCTTCGGCAGCCCCGCCCGGCGCGCCTGGCCGAGGACGTACTCGCGGACCTCGGGCAGGCTGGCGAGGGAGGCGGTGACGCTCAGGACGGCCATGTCTACCCGGCCAGGGCGTCGTCGAGGGTTTTGTGAATCGTAAACATGGCTGCGAAGCCAGAGACGTTGAAGACCTCCTCGACCATGCCGGAGAGGCCGCAGAACACGAGCTGGCCGCCCGAACCCTTGAGCTGCTTGGCCGCAGCCAGGATGGAGCGCAGCCCGGCGGAGCTGATGTATTCCAGGCCGGAGAGGTCGGCGATGACCTTCTTTTCGCCGTCGGCCAGCCAGGTCTGGCTCTGGGCGTCGAACTCCGTGGTGGTGATGGCGTCCATGCGGCCCTCGACCGCCACGACCAGCGCGCCATCCTTCTTGGTTGTACTGAATTCCACGTTTATCTCCTTGTCGCTGTTATTTCTTGCACTTGCCCATGAACTGCATGGCAAGCATGGTGATGTCGTCGCTCTGCTCCGCGCCGCGGGCGAACGCCTTGATGGAGGCGTCCAGGTCCTTGACCAGCTTGGGCGCGAAGGGTCCCCTGGCGTCGCTCATGAAGCGCATGAGCCGTTCGTCGGAGTAGAGCTCCTTGTCCGGGTTCATGGCCTCGGTGACGCCGTCGGAGTAAATGAAGATGATGTCGCCGGGGTTCATCTTCATGGATTTGGTGGTGTACTGCATTCCGTCCATGATGCCCGCCACGGGTTCGCCCAGGGGCGGAATCCACTCCGGCGCGCCGCCGCAGGGCATGTAGACCGGCGGATTGTGGCCCGCGTTGGCGTATTGCACGTCGCCGGTCTCGATGTCGATGATGGCCAGGAACAGGGTGACGAACATGCAGGATTCGTTTTCCGCCGCCAGGTCGCTGTTGACCTTGGAGAGCACCTCGCCGGGGTTCAGCCCGCGTTCGGATACGACTTTGAGCAGGGTCTTGGTCACGGCCATGAAGAAGGCCGCGGGCACGCCCTTGCCCGAGACGTCGCCCACCAGGAAGCAGAAGTGGGTCTCGTCCACGAAGAAGAAGTCGTAGAGATCGCCGCCCACCTCCTTGGCCGGTTCGATGGAGGCGAAGATCTCGAACTCCGTGCGGTCCGGGAAGGCGGGGAAGAGCTTGGGCAGGATGCCCATCTGGATGTCGCGGGCGATGCGCAGCTCGGATTCGATGCGCTCCTTGGCCGCCGTGGTGCTGGTCAGGTTGTCGATGTACTCCTTGAGGGAGAACTTCATGGTCCGGAACGACTTGGTCAGCCGCCCGACCTCGTCGTCGCAGCGGGTCTCGGGCAGGACCAGATCCAGGTTGCCGTCCGCGATCTCCAGCGCGGCCTTGGAGAGGCGCGACAGCGGCCGGGTGATGCGCCGCGAGATGGTCACGATGAGCAGGGCGAGCAGGGCGAAGCCGAACAGGCCGATGAGCGACATGACGTTGGACAGCCGTGTCACGTCCGCCAGCATCTCGGACTTGGGAAAGATGACGCCCAGGGACCAGCCCCCGTACTCCAGGCCGGTGTAGAACAGGTAGCGTTCGTCCTCGGAGACGGTGTTGTCCAGCTCCACGAAGGCGCTTTTGCCGTCGAGCATGTTGCGGCCGATCCGCCACAGGGCCGGGGACTTGACCTCCTCGGCCAGGCTGAAGATGGTCTGGTTCATGACCAGGTTGCGGTCCGGGTGGGCGACAAAGGTGCCGTGGCGCGAGAGCAGGAACGCGTAGCCGGTGCGGTAGATGCGGATGTCCTGCAGCATCTCCTTGAGCCATTCCAGGGAGACGTCGGCCGTGACCACGCCCGCGAAGACCTTGCGCCCGTCCACGGTGCGGTAGAAGGGCACGGCGTAGGTGGTCATGAGCACGCCCCCGCCGCCCTCGTCGTTGTAAGGCTCGGTCCAGATGGAGTGGCCCAGCTCCTTGGGAATCTGGTACCAGTCCATGTAGAAGTAGCGGTAGCGCGGGCCGCCGAGCATGGTGAAGGCGATGCGCCCGGCCGAACGGTAGTGGTAGGGGGCGAAGAAGAGCTTGTCCTTCTCCAGGAAATAGGGCTCGAAGGCGATGGCCATGCCGTAGATTTCCGGGTTGTTGGCCAGGACGCGGCGGTCGAGATCCAGGATCTCTTCCCGGGTCAAGGTGGCGTCCTCCAGGGAGAAGGCGATGTTGTTGGCCATCTTCTGGACGCTGGAGAGCACGGCGTCGATGCGGCTGGTGGTCTCCAGGGCCAGGAGGCGGGAGTTCTCCTCGGCCTGCTTCAGGATGATCTCGCGGGAATAGGCGTAGTTGTATATGACGATGGCCAGGACGATGACGAAGACGCAGGACAGGATGAAGAGGGCCAGCTTGGCCGCGATGCCGAGACTTTTCATCGGACCGGCCCCCTGTAGAATTCGGGGAAGAGCGGGGCCTTGTCGATGACCCCCACGTCCTCAAGAATTTTGACCACCCGCTCGTAGTCGGCCTGGCGCAGGACGCCGATGGACGGGACCTGGTCGGAGAGGATGATGTCCTCCATGCGGGCGAGCATCCAGCGCTGGTGGGCGCGGCTGGCGGGCACGCGCGCCTCCTTCATCCGCTTCATGACCGAGTCCAGGGCCTCCTCGGGATGGTTGAAGGCGTACATCCAGCCCCTGGCCGTGGCCCGGACCAGGGCGCGGCAGAGCTCGGGGCGGCGGTTGGCGGTCTTTTCCAGGCAGTAGATGCCGTCCTCGGGAAAGTTGAGGTCATAGTCGGTGTAGAAGAATGTCGTGAGGTCCTCGGGCTTGAGACCGTAAGTCATCAGGGTGTGGTATTCGTTGTACCACATGCCGGACGCGGCCTGGACCCCGCCGCGCATGAACATGTCCAGGGAGTCGGACTGGGGCACCACGGTGACCCGCATGTTGCGCTTCTTGAACAGCGCCCTGGCCTGGATCTGGAACTCGTTGGCCCACAGGCCGACCTTCTTGCCTGCCAGGTCCTCCACCTTCTCGATGCCCGAGGACTTCTTGCAGATGAGCATGAGCGCCGAGTTCTGGACGAACTGGCCGATGTTGACAAGGGGCAGGGTGGCGCGGCGCTGGATGCCGGTGGCCAGGAAGAGGGTGGCGAAGTCCGCCCGGCCCGTTTCCAGGTATTCGCTGGCCAGCACGTCGGGGCCGCCGGACATGATGTGCAGGTAGATGCCCTCTTCCTCGTAGAAGCCCTTGTCCTTGGCCACGTAGTACCCGGCGAACTGGGCCTGGGGCAGCCATTGCAGGACGATGGAGGCCTTCTCGATGGCCCCGGCCGGCGCGGCGGTCAGCAGCAGGGCCAGGAGCGCGGCCGGGAGGAGGTGCGTGAAGCGGGACATGCTCGTCATTCCTGAGGGTTCGCGGTGGGGTCGAATTCGGCCAGCTTTTCCTGCCACACCTTGCCGCCCACGGTTCCCTTCCAGGCCAGGCGGGGGTCCACCTGGACGATGAGGGTGGACTGGGCCACGGAGTGGTCGGCGTACTTGAGCCGGGTCAGCTTGTTGACCGAGGCCATGAGCAGGGTGTGGGGAAGCTCCATGTCCTTCTCGGCCGCCGGGATGTCCACCACCACGTAGTTGTTGAACTTGACGTTGGCCAGCAGGTAGCTGAGCACCTTGCGGTCCGTGTTGTCGAGCCGGGTGTCGGCGGTGAGGGTCAGGAGCATTTCCTGGTTGCTGACGATGGACCGGTTGGCTTCGATGACCGGCCGGACCTTGCCGGGCTGGTCGGCGATGGCGCGCACGCCGCCCTTCAGGAAGGCGTATTCGAAGTAGCCGTAGGATTCGAGGAAGTATTGCAGCCAGCGCACCTGCTTGCCCACGGCGTCGAAGAACAGGAGCCGCTTCTCGGTCCAGATGCGGGAGACCACCAGGTCGAGCAGGGGGTCAAGCGGGATGTTGCGGATGCCCTCCAGCCGGGGAATGAGGGCGCGCTGGAAGGGGTCGCGGATGTCGATGACCACGGTGTCGGGCTCGGCGGCCAGGGTCGCGAACCGGTCGTAGTCCACCTGGCGATCGCGGAAGGCCTCGGGACTGATGATCCGCCCGGTGCGGGCCGGGGTCTCGCCCATGAGGGTGGCCTTGTCCGGGGCCATGGCGATCCATTCGAAGATGCCCGCGTCGTAGACGTAGACGTGGCCGAAGCCCAGGGAGAGGGCGAGCTGGGCCGCCTGGTAGCTCTTGGCGCAGGTGTGGCCGTTGCAATAGAAGACCATGGGCGTCGGGTCGTTCTTGGCCCGGAGCCTCGCCAGCTTGGCCGCGAAGTCCTTGTCGGTCAGGGGGAGCAGGACGGCCTTGTTGATCTTGGCCACGTCGTATTCGAACCGGGAGCGGATATCGAGGATGACCGCCCGGTCGTAGTCCTTGAGCAGGGCCTCGGTGGTGATGGGCGCGACTTCCGGGTAATAGGCCCGGAGCGGGTAGCCCTCGGCGGCCCGGGCCGGGGCCCCGGCCCGGAGCGCGGCGGTCAGGAGCAGGGCGCAGGCGAAAAGCAGGGTGCGCGTGCGGCTCACTGGACGCCTCCCGCGCGGGCCAGGAAGCGGGCGAAGAGCCCGGTCAGGTCGTCCAGGCTGGCGAGGAGCCGGTGGCCGTCGGGCAGGAGGTGGAGCCGGGCGCCGTGGAATCGGGCGAAGCGGATGGAATTCTCCGGCGGGACCTCGTCGTCGTCCCAGCCGTGGACCACCTCGACCGTTTTCGGCAGGCGGGAAAAATCGTGCACGGCGTAGCCGGACAGGTAGAAGGCCGGGGCCAGGAGAAAGAGGCCGCGCACCTCGGCCGGGCCGGCAGAGGCCGCGGCGGCGGCCACGTAGCCGCCCATGCTGGACCCGGCGAGGAGAACCGGGCCGTCGCTGTCGCCGAGCATCTCGCGGAGCCGCTCCACGCGCTGGTCCGGATCGTCGAGGTCGCGGAAGTCCGGCCCTTCCATGGCCAGCCCCGCCTTCTCGGCGACGGCTGCCAGGGCCGTGCTTTTCCCTCCCCAGGGACGGCTCAGCGAGCCGTGGCACCAGATCAGGCGTGCGTGTTCCATGGTTTCCCTGTCCTCGAATCCCGCGATTTTCCCGCATGATAGTACACATGCCGGAATCCTTCAACGTATTCCGTCAAATGGCCGGGAGGGGGCGAGGCGGATCCGGTTGGCGGGAGTCGGCGTCAGGCCCGGGGGGCCAACCTTCGGATGGCGTCGAAGAGGGCGCTCTTCTTGACCGGCTTGGGCAGGTGGAGGTCGGCCCCGGCGGCCAGGCAGCGGGCGGCCTCTTCGGGCAGGGCGTGGGCGGTCAGCGCCACGATGGGCGTGCGGGCCAGGCCCCGGCCGCGCTCCCAGTTGCGCATGGCGCGCATGGCCTCGTAGCCGTCCATGTCCGGCATCTGGATGTCCATGAGCACGAGGTCGGTTCCGTTCTCGGTGAAGGCGGCCAGCCCGTCGCGTCCGTTTTCGGCCACGGAGAGGCGGCAGGGCGTGTCCTTCAGGTAGGTCTGGACCACGAAGGCGTTGTACTTGGAGTCCTCCACCATGAGGATGCGGACGTCCGGCAGGGGCGCGTCCGGGGCCGTCTCGGCCGGGGGCGGCGCCGGCTCCGGGGCGGCCACGGCCTTGAACCGGGCCGTGAAGTGGAAGGTCGAGCCCTTGCCCGGCGTGCTTTCGGCCCAGATGCGGCCGTGCATCATCTCCGCCAGTTGGCGGCTGATGGCCAGGCCGAGGCCGGTGCCGCCGAACTCGCGGGTGGGCGAGTCGTCGGCCTGGGTGAAGGCCTCGAAGACCGAGGCGAGCTTGGCGGGCGGGATGCCGCAGCCCGTGTCCGACACCGAGAACTGGAGCCGGGGCAGGTCGCCGCTGCCGGGAGCGGTCCCCACGGCCAGGCGCACGGACCCGTGGGCGGTAAACTTGACCGCGTTGTCCAGGAGGTTGATGAGCACCTGGAAGAGCCGGTTGGGATCGCCGCGCAGCCGGTCCGGCGCGTCCGGGGCGAGCTCGCGGGTGAAGCGCAGCCCCTTTTCCGCCGCCTTGGGCTCGATGATGGCCACGGCGCGGCTGACGGTCTCGGCCAGGGAGAAGTCGGCCTCCTCCAGGTGGAGCCGCCCGGCCTCGATGCGCGAGAGGTCCAGGATGTCGTTGAGGATGGCGAGCAGGTTCTCGCCGGCGTTGCGGAAAATCCTGACGTAGCGCTGCTGCTCCTCGCTGAGCTCGGTTTCCCAGAGGATGTCGGCCATGCCGAGGATGGCGTTCATGGGCGTGCGGATCTCGTGGCTCATGCTGGCCAGGAAGCGGCTCTTGGCCAGGTTCGCCACGTCGGCCTCCTGCTTGGCCCGGCGGATGTCGCCCAGGGCCTGGCTCAGGGAGACGTTTTTGCCGTTGAGCTCCTCGGTGCGCTCCCGGACCGTTCCCTCCAGTTCGTCGCGATGGCGCAGGAGCCGGGTGTTGGCCTCGCGCAGTTCGCCGATGTGCGAGCGCAGGGAGAGGCGCATGTCGTCCAGCACGCGGGCCAGTCGGCCCAGCTCGCCCGGCAGGCCGGCGTCCACGGGCGCGTCCAGGTCGCCCTCGGCGATGGCCGTGGCCGAGCGCTCCAGCCTGGCCAGGGGGTCGAAGAGGTGGGTGCGCGCCTTGGCGAAGATGGCCCGGTTGACGATCAGGGCCAGCAGACAGCCCAGGACGAGGACGATGGCCGCGTTGACCAGGATGTTCCGGCGGAGTCCCTGGCGGGAGACCGCGAGGTTGAAGGAGCCGATCCAGTCGCCGTGCATGCGGATCTCCACGGAGGAGGTCAGGAACTCGGCGTTGTTCTTGAAGAAGGAGAAGGGTTCGTCCGCATGGGCGGGCTTGGCGCGCGTGGCCATGACCTCCCGGCCGGTGACCACCTGGGCGAAGGCTACGTCCGGGTCGCGGGCCAGGGCGTCGATGAAGTCGCGGGCCGAGGCGTGGTCCACCTGCCAGACGGAGGAGGCCAGGCTGGTCTCGGCGAGCTGGGAGATGGCGCGGATCTTGTCGTCCAATTGCATGCCCATCAGGTGGGCGTTGAAGGCGATGATGAGGCCGGAAAAGAGGAGGACGATGCCCGCGATGATGGTCTTGAGGGCGAGCCCGGCCCGGCGGGCCAGGGGGCGGTCGGCCGGAGCGGGGGCGGCGGCGCGGTTTGCGGACGGGTCCTTCATTATTCCCCGGTTACGCGCAACCGCGAACAATTGCCATGATTTTCCCGCCGACCGGCTGCAAAAAAAGGGCCGGAGCGTCGTCCGGCCCTTCGGGGAATGCGTGTGCGGGGGACTAGGCCTCGCCGATGAGGGAGTAGCCCATCTCCTGGGCCATGAACTGCAGCGGGCGGATGTCGGCCGTGACCTTCATGATTTCGAGGAGGGTCTCGGCGCCCAGCTTGGCGCTGGTGTCGAAGGGGTTGATCTCGCGCATCAGGGTGGAATAGGGCTTCTTGATCTTTTCCGCCACAACCTTTGCCTGAATACCGCTGTCGAGAATGCAGTCCTGGACGACCTTGGTGACGTTCTTTTCAAACATGGCGTTCCCCCCTGGAGGTTTGTTTGCTCGTCGCGCGGTCACTCGCGACCTGCCTGTCATTTAGCAACGGGTGTGCCAGAGAGAGGGTATTTCCATTATATTTCATTAAAACCAATGGTTAAACGAAGTCTAGAAATCCTGCTCCTGTGGAGTGTGTTGCGACAAAGCGTCGCATGCGACAGTTGAAATGCGACATATGTGTTGCAAGTGTCGCAATGCGACATGCGTGGCCGTGGGGTGGCCGGGGGAAGGGCAAAAGAAGAAGGGAGCCGCCGAAGCGGCTCCCTTGTGTGACCCGGCGAACCGGGTTCCGAACCATAAACAGGCTGTCAGGTGTGGGTTGCGGTCCAATCCTAGTCTGCCGTTTGGAGGTGTGTCTGGTTCGGCAATGGGTGTCTATGTTGTTGTCTCGCGCGGGGTCGGGTCCGGTCATCCGGGGCGGAGGCGGCGTTTTCGGCCGTCGCGCGGGTCGAGAGTGTCCTTGTTTGTTCTTGTCCGTCTAGTGATCGGGGGTCCCGCTGTCCGCGTTGGCCATTTCCACCGGCTGCCAGCAGCCGCCTGCGGCCGGATGGCGTTCCAGGCTGCGCGTCACGTGCTCGATGGTGTCCAGGAAAATCCCCTTGCTCTCGTAGGGAGTCAGGAGGCTCGTCCGGACGCTGCCCACGATGTTGCCGTATATGATCAGCGCGGTCTTTTCACGGGGCAGGGGGCGGATGGAGCCGTCCGCGATGCCCTCCTCCACGCATCCCTTGAGGATGTCGATGAAGACGCCGAACTTTTCGGCCACGCGCCGCGCGTCCACGCCCGGCTCCAGATGGCTGAAGGGCGAACACCTGAGCAGGATGGGGAAGCGGTAGCGGTGCTCCTCGGTGAAGTCGAAGTAGGCGGCCATGTAGCGGCGCACCTTGTCGAGGCCGGAGCCTTCGCCCCCGGTGGAGCCGCTCAGCTTGTCGACCAGCCGGTCCGCCATGTCGAAGGCGGCGGCCAGGTAGAGGTCCTGCTTGCTGCCGAAGTAGTGGGAGACCAGGCCGAAGGACACGCCAGCCCGCCCGGCCACGTCCTTGACGGTGGCCGCGGTGAATCCCAACTGGCCGAAGGCCTGCTGGGCTGCCGTGAGTATCGCTTCCTTTTTGGTCATTTCCCGTTTCCCTCTTCGGGCCGATTGATTGGACAATCAGCCAACGCCCCTGTATTAGATTGATTGTGCAATCAAAGTCAACCCCCCCTGTGCGCATTTTTTCGGATTTGTCCGGCCGGCTTACGCAGGCGGCCTCCCGACGGGGCAAAAGGCCTGCGGCAAGCGGGCGGAATCCTTTTGGATCGGATCGGAGAAAAAGGGCGCTCTTCCTTTGACAACGGCCCCGGCCTGCCGTAGACCTCGGACCTGCCGACCGCTCGTCGGCGTCAAAGCCAAATCAACTGCAACGGAAGGAAATCATGTTTATTGTCGATCTCGCCTATGTCGCGCCCCTGGAGGCGGTGGACGCGCATCTCGGGGCGCACGTCGCCTTTCTCAAGGAACAATATGAAAAGGGCGTGTTCATCGCCTCGGGCCGCAAGGAGCCGCGCACCGGCGGGGTGATAATCGCCCGCTGCGCCTCGGCCGGGGAGCTGCAGGCCGTGCTGAACAAGGACCCGTTCAAGCGCAACGGGGTGGCCTGGTACACCGTCACGGAGTTCATCCCCTCCATGACGGCCAAGGGCCTGGAAGCGCTCATGGCGTAGCGCTCCCTCCCTCGGGATATTGCAAAAGGCCGCACATGCGGCCTTTTTCGTTTCAGTGGCGGGGCAGGCCGAGGGCAGCGCCGAGCCAGCCGATGACCGGCCGACCTGTCCGGACGGCGCGGCCGTCCGCTTCGCGGACGAAAAAAAGGGACCGCACCGGGCGGTCCCTTTTCATTGGCGGGTGTTGCGGGCCGATCAGTTGTCGCCCTTCTTTTGAATTTTGGCCCAGGTGTCGCGCAGGGTGGCGGTGCGGTTGAAGACGAGCCTGCCGCCCGGCTTGTGGTCGCGGCTGTCCGCGCAGTAGTAGCCCATGCGCTCGAACTGGAAGTTGGTCCCGGGCTTCATCTCGGCCAGGGCTGGCTCCACCCAGCAGGTGTCGAGCACTTCCAGGGAGTCCGGGTTCAGGTAGTCGAGGAAGGTCTTGCCCTCCTCCACGGCGTTGGGATTCTCGGTGGTGAAGAGGTTGCCGTAGTTGCGCACCTCGGCCTTGACGCCGTGCTTCGCCGACACCCAGTGCAGGGTGCCCTTGACCTTGCGGCCGTCCTTGGACCAGCCGCCCTTGGTCTCGGGGTCGTAGCTGGCGCGGATGAGCGTGACCTTGCCGTCGGGGTCGGTCTCGTAGCCGGTGCAGGTGACGTAGTAGGCGAAGCGCAGCCGGACCTCGCGGCCGGGTCCCAGGCGGAAGAATTTCTTGGGCGGGTCGATCATGAAGTCCTCGCGCTCGATCCACAGCTCCTTGGAGAAGGGCACCACGCGGTGGCCGAAGGACTCCTCCTCCGGGTGGAGCGGCATGTCGAACTCGTCCGTCTGGTCCTCGGGGTAGTTCTCAATGACCAGCTTGACCGGGTCCAGGACGCCGAGGTAGCGCGGGGCGCGGTCGTTCAGGTCCTGGCGCAGGCAGTGCTCCAGGAGGGCGAACTCCACGGTGGAGTCGGACTTGGCGATGCCGATGCGCTCGCAGAAGTCGCGGATGGACTCCGGGGTGTAGCCCCGGCGGCGGAAGCCGCAGATGGTCGGCATGCGCGGGTCGTCCCAGCCCGAGACGTGGCCTTCCTTGACCAGTTGGATGAGCTTGCGCTTGGACAGGACCGTGCCGGTGATGTTCAGGCGGGCGAACTCGTACTGGCGGGGGCGCTGGTTGAAGCCGGGCAGGGCGGCCAATTCATTATATATGGCCGCGTTCTCGCCGAAGAGCTCCGGCTGGCGCAGTCCCTCCATCAGCGTATCCACGCACCAGTCGTAGAGGGGCCGGTTGTTCTCGAACTCCAGGGTGCACAGGGAGTGGGTCACGCCCTCGATGGCGTCGGACAGGCCGTGGGTGAAGTCGTACATCGGGTAGATGCACCAGGCCGCGCCGGTGCGGTGGTGGTCTGCGTGCTTGATGCGGTAGAGCGTCGGGTCGCGCATGACCACGTTGGCGGCGGTCATATCGATCTTCGCGCGCAGGACGCACTCGCCGTCCTTCATGTCGCCCGCGCGCATGGCGCGGAACAGGGCGAGGTTCTCGTCCACGGTCCGGTCGCGGTGGGGGGACGGAACGCCGGGCTCCTTGAGGGTGCCCCGGTTGGCGCGGATCTCGTCGGCCGACTGGTGGTCCACGTAGGCCTTGCCCATCTTGATGAACAGCTCGGCGATGAAATAGAGCTTCTCGAAGTAGTCGGAGGCGTAGAAGTTGGCGTCCCAGTCGAAGCCGAGCCAGTGCACGTCCTCGCGGATGGAGTCCACGTACTCCACGTCCTCTTTCACCGGGTTGGTGTCGTCGAAGCGGAGGTTGCACTTGCCCTGGTAGTCGCGGGCGACGCCGAAGTTCAGGCAGATGGACTTGGCGTGGCCGATATGCAGGTAGCCGTTGGGCTCCGGGGGAAAACGGGTGTGCACCCGGCCGCCGTACACGCCGGTTTCGTTGTCCTTGTCGATGATCGTGCGGATGAAATCCTTGCCTTTTTCCGGGCCTTCGGGCTTGTTGCTCATGGATGTTCCTTGCTGATGATGGTTCCCCCGCAGGCGCGGCGACGGCCGCGCGCTCCGGTGGATTAGGAAATACGGGAAATCGCCAGGCCGGTCAACGCATCCCTCGCGCGGGGAAGGACAAAAGCGGAGGCCGGACGGGCGGAAGGAGGCGGCCCATGGCCCTGTTCACCATTGACACGGAGCGCTGCGCCCGCGACGGCCTGTGCGCGGCCGAGTGCCCCCTGGGGTGCGTGGAAATTTCCGGGGACGGCCTGCCCGTCGCCCACGCGAAAAAGGCGGACTACTGCATATCCTGCGGCCACTGCATGGCCGTCTGCCCCACAGGGGCCTTCCGCCTGGACCGGTTCGACCGCCCGGCCGCGCCGCTCCGCGGGATCGCCGAGGCTCCGTCGGCAGGGCAGGTGGAACGGCTGCTCATGGGCCGCCGCTCGGTCCGGGCCTTCCGGCCCGAGCCCCTGGACCGCGGCCTCCTCGCCCGGCTTCTGGACCTGACCCAGTACGCGCCCTCGGGGCACAACGCCCGGCCCGTGCGCTGGGCCGTGGCCCTGGGCGCGGACAGGGTGCGCGGCGTCGCCGGGGCCGTGGCCGGGTGGATGCGGCGCGAGGCCGAGGCCGGGAGCGAGGTCGCGTCCCGGCTGCACCTGGGCGGGCTGGTCCGCAAATGGGACGAGGGCGAGGACCTGATCTGCCGCGACGCCCCGGCCCTGGCCGTGGCCCTCGCGCCCGAGCGGGGCGTCACCCCGTCCGAGGACGCGGTCATCGCCACGGCCTGGCTGGAGCTGGCCGCCCACGGCGCGGGCCTGGGCGCGTGCTGGTGCGGCTACGTCCTCATGGCCGCCGGAAGCGACCCCGCCGTGCGCGCCGCCCTGGGCATGGGGGAGGGCCTGGTTGCGCACGGAGCGTTGCTCCTGGGACGACCCGCCCGGCGCTGCCCGTCCGCCCCGCCCCGGCCGCGGGCCGAGGTGCGCTGGCTGTAGGGTAAACGCTCATTTGATTTGGCGCTGGACGCGCCGTTGTTTGTCGGATATGGGCAAGGGATGTTCCATTTGCGGTCCCGCTTCTTCAGCGCGCTCCTGGCCGTCGCGCTGGCCGCGCTTTTCGCCGTTCCCGCCCTGGCGCAAGACGTGCGCATCGGCATCGGTTTCGTGCTGCCGCCCTACGTCATCCGCGAGAACAACCAGGGGCTGGAGGTGGAGATCATCCAGCAGGCTCTGGCCGTATCCGGGCGTTCCCCGGTCTTCGTCTACCTGCCCAACCTGCGCCTGCCCATGGAGCTGTCGCGCGGGACCCTCGACGCCGTGGCCGCCAACCTGTCCTACGACCTGGGCCGGGAGACGGGTCTGCCTGTCTTTCACTCCGCCGAGACCCTCGCCTATCACAACTACGCCATCACCCTGGCCGAGAAGGGGCTGGTGGTGAACCGCCTGGGGGACCTGCTGGGCCGCCGGGTCCTGGCCTTCCAGAACGCGCACAAGTACCTGGGCCCCGAGTTCCGGCAGGTGACCGCCGAACTCGCCTGCTACCGGGAGCTGGCCGACCAGTCCCTGCACGTTGGCATGCTCTATGCCGACCGCGCGGACATCCTCATCTCCGACAAGCGCATTTTCTATTACTGGCGCAAGAAGCTCGCCGAATCCCCCCAGGCCAAGGGGCTGGGGCTGGACCGGCCGCTGACGTTCCACGACGTCTTCCCCCCGTCGCCCCGCGCCGTTTTCTTCATGAACCGGGAGCTGCGGGACGATTTCGACCGCGGCCTGAACGAGATCCGGAAGCGGGGCGAGATCAAGGCGCTCTGCCTCAAGTACCTCGGCGAAGTGCCCTGAGGGCCTCGGGCCAATTGATGAAAAAAAGCGCCCCGGCCGTTTTCGGTCGGGGCGCGTCGTTTTTTCGGGATGCTCGGGTTAGCGGGATTCCTCGCCGCCTTCGTTGCGTTCGTCCTGGCTCTCCGTCAGATTCTGGTCCCACAACTCGCAGTTGTCGGCGATGCAGGAGAGGCACGGTCCGGGATAATCCATGTTGGGCATAGTTTCCTCCTCGGTTGGAGAGGTGTCGGGCCATTCCCCGCAGGGCGGCCCGTTAATGTATTATTCGTATGTTCACATATGATAAGAATGGAATCGGGAATGGCAAGAGGGAGAGTGGAAAAAAAACGGCGGGCCGGGGGGCCGCAAGCCATGAAAAAAGCCGCCCCGGCTGGCCGGGGCGGCTGTTCGCGACGCGGGGTTCGCGCGGGTCAGGCCGCGCGTTTCTGGCAGTATTTGAGGAACTTCTGCGCTTCGATGAATTCGGGGTTGAGGCTCAGGGCCTGCTGCAGGTTGGTGATGCAGCGATCGTTCATGCCTTTTTCAAAATAGACCCGGGCCAGGTTGAAGTAGACGTTTTCGTCCTCGTCCACGATCTCCAGGGATTTTTCGTAGTAACGGATGGATTCGTCGTAGTGGCCGTTCTTGCGCAGGCTGATGCCGAACTGGTTGAAGCGCTGGCGATGCACGTAGGTGAAGGCCTCGCTCAGGCCGAGCAGGGTTTCGAGCACGCCGCGCAGCTTGTCGAACTCCTTTGTCTCGGAATAGACCTCGCCCAGGCCGTAGTTGGCCTCGACGCTCTTGTCGTCGATCATCAGGGCCTTGATGAACTGGTTTTCGGCCTCGTCCAGCTTGCCCTCGGCAAAGGCCTTGGTGCCCATTTCGATCTTGCGGGCCAGGCTCTTCAGGGCCGGGACGGTGTGGATGCGGTAGTAGCTGGGCTCGGGCGTGTACTGCTTGAGGAAATCCATGGCCTTCAGCTCGGACCGCACGCCCGAGGGGACGTGCTGGGCGTTGAGGGGCTGGACCTCGAACCGGTCCTCGCCGAGCTGGCGGGCGTACCAATAAGTGACGTTCGCATGGGTGGACTGGGTGCCGCCCGTGCCAAGTTCCGCTTCCAGTTGCAGGGAATACACGCCGAGGATCTGTGGGAAGTCGCTCACTCTTTTTTGCTCCGTATCATGGCGTTGTCCCGGCGTTTGCGCGCGCCGGGGCTTTGCACCGCCTTGCCTGGAATTCTTAGCGCAGCGAGCGGTTAAAAGCAATTATTCTTATTCGGGGAATGCGGGGCGGCATGGAAAAGGCTCCCCGCCTGGGGAGCCTTTCCGGAGGGGGGATGCGGCGTGGCCGCGGAAAGAGCGGGATCAGTCGCAGGGCCGCCAGGGCTCGTTGAGCTTGCGGTCGGTCCCGCGCAGGGGAATGGTTTCGGGCAGGGCCGAGCCGATGACCGGGGTGAAGGGGTGGTAGGTGTAGGTCACGTCCACCTCGACCATCTGGCAGGGGCCGCCAGCGTCGCCCTCCACGCCGTCGCCCTCGGGCAGGCCGGCGGGCCAGGAACGGACCACGATGGTCTTTTCGCCCTTGTCCAGGTGGTCCATCCATTCCTCGGCCACCCCGAGGATTTGGGACATACGCGTGCCCTGGTCCTCGCCCTGGCCGGTGGCCGCGAAGCGCGCGCCGGACTGGGCCGCCTTCTGGATGGTCAGCCAGGAGTAGAACATCACCCCGCCCTCGATGAGGGCCATGGCCAGGGCCAGGAGCAGGGGCAGGATCAGGGCGAACTCCAGGGAGACCAGCCCCCTGCGGTGTCGATTGCGTGCCGTGTGCATGGTCGCCTCCCTAGTTGAGCAGCCGCCAGCCGAGCTGCTTGCCGATCCGCTTGAACACGTCCGGGATGTCGTAGACCGAGGGCGCGTCGAAATAGTGGTCGTCCGTGCCCGCCTTGCTGGAGGCGATGGACTTCATCAGGTTGACGTCCACCGTGTCCGAGGAGCCGAAGCGGATGGCGAATATCTCGATGCCCGCGTCCTTGGCGGCCTGCGCCTCGGCCAGCATGGCCGCGTTGAGCGCGCCGCCGTCGTCGCAGTGCGAGGCCTTGTCGCCCATGCCGTAGTATGCGTTGGTCCAGTAGACGTTGGGCCGGTATGAGGCGCGGTATGCCCCGCCGCACTCGCCGTCCTCGGTGTCGCCGTCGGTGAGCACGATCATGATCTTGCGAAAGTCGTCCCTGCTCCCGGCCTGGGTGTAGGGGGCCTCGGGGGTCAGGATGTGGCGGCCCCACTTGAGGCCCTCGGAGACGACCGTGCCCGACGCCGCGCCCAGGGCGTCCTGCCCGTTGATGGCCGCGATGACCGCGTTCTTGTCCTTGCTGAGCGGCATGGCCTCGGGGATGTCCGAGCAGGTGTCCAGCGGGATGGACTGCCGGTAGTAGTAGGGCAGGGCGTAGTATTCGTCCATGAACGCCTGGTTGATGCCGGTGTTCACCGATCCGTCGGCGTTGCGGCAGCCCGCGGCCAGCCCGTCCACGCCCGCGCCGACCCGGACCTTGCCCCGGAAGGCGACCATTCCGACCTTGGTGTCGGGCGAGGTCCCGTCAGGGATGAGCAGGTCGGTCAGGCCGATGGAGGCCTCCTTGACCATATTGATGGGCGCGCCCTTCATGGAGCCGGAGTTGTCGGTGACGAAGACCACCTCCAGCTTGTTGAAACCGGCGGCCGCCCTGGCCGTGATGTATTCGTCGGCAAGGTTCAGGAAGCGCATCAGGAAGAGCTGGACCTTGGCCCTGGCCTGGACCACCACGCTGCGCACCTCGGCGCCGGGCGCGACCGAAGTGACCTCGGCCCGCTCCATGTTGGCGGCGACCATGGAGAGCACGGCAGCCCGGACCAGACCCTTGTCCAGGTCGGGATCGTAGGGGAGCTCCAGGCTGCCCGCCAGCGCGCCCGCGTCCACCGCGGCCTGGAGGCGGGTGTGGGTGACGTACATGTTGCCCATGTCGATGGCCAGCCCAGCCACGGCCAGGAGCACGGGCAGGAGCATGGCCACCATCAGGCTGGTGGCCCCGCGCCGGGGGCCGCGCCTACGGCAGCGGCATGGTGGTGCGGGCGGCCAGTTGAATGGTCTCGCTGCCCACCAGGATTTCGAGGATGTTTTCGTTGAACGGGTGGTAGTCATAGCTCACCTCGACGGTAACGGTATCCGGTCCTTCGCTCACGGCGGTGGTCAGGCTGTCGCGGTCCAGGTCCGTGGTCAGGGCCTCGACCATGGCAGCCACGTTGGCGGTGTCCCCGTCGACAAGGGCCTTGCGGGCCCCCTCGCGGCTGGCCTCCACCAGGGTGGAATAGGCGTGCATGGCGCTCGCCCCCTCCACCAGGAAAAAGAGCAACAGGACCATGAGCGGGAGCAGCAACCCGAATTCCACGGCCGCGATGCCCCGGCGTGACGCGTCCCTCTTCCTCATTTCCATGTCTCCTTGCTCAAGATGCAATGCACGCCCCCGGCGGGCTTGCAACTGCGGCAAGCAACCAGCGTGCCACTCTATGAACAGATGTTTTTACTGAATCGGAACATCTTGAATTCTCAGGATAATATAGTAAGATATAGATTATTAAAATAGGACGAATGAAATGTAATCGAGAACAGTTGTCTATTTTATGTGGAGTTTTGTCGGGGCTGGGGGTAGGGTGACCACGAAGCGTGGAGCACAAGGAGGCGGCCATGGCGGAGCGGATACTGGTGGTGGACGACGACCGGGCCTTTCAGGGCATGCTGGTGGAGGCGCTCATCGACAAGGGATACGGCGTGGAGGCCGCGTCCTCGGCCGAGGAGGGCATCCGCAAGGCCGCATCCGGCCGGTTCGACCTCATCCTGCACGACATCAAGCTGCCGGGCATGTCCGGCCTGGACGCCCTGGCCCATCTGGCCGAGGCCGCGCCGGGCGTGGACGTCATCGTCATGACCGGCTACGCCTCCAAGGACTCCGGGGTCCGGGCCATGCAGAAGGGAGCCTACGACTATTTCACCAAGCCCTTTTCCCTGAGCGAGATGGAGGTGGTGGTCCGCCGCGCCCTGGAAAAACGGCGGCTCCAGTCCGAACTGGCCGAGCTGAAACGCCGGGGCGGCGCCAGCCCGCTGGACAACATCATCGGCCAGTCCCCGGCCATGGGGGCGCTCAAGGAGCGCATCGCCCGCGTGGCCGAGCTCAACGCGGACGTCCTGGTCATGGGCGAGACCGGCACGGGCAAGGAGCTGGTCTCGGACACCATCCACGCCCTGAGCGCCCGGGCCTCCGGCCCCTTCGTCAAGATCAACTGCGCCGCCATTCCGGAAAACCTCATCGAAAGCGAGCTGTTCGGCCACGAGAAGGGGGCCTTCACCGGCGCGGCCGCCGCCCGGGCGGGCAAGTTCGAGCAGGCCAAGGGCGGCTCCCTGCTTCTGGACGAGATCGGCGACATGCCGCTGAACCTCCAGCCCAAGCTCCTGCGCGCCGTGGAGCAGAAACAGGCCGAGCGCCTGGGCGGGACCAAGCCCGTACTCTACGACGTGCGCATCATCGCGGCCACCAACCAGGAGCTGGAGAAACGGGTGGAGGAGGGCGCGTTCCGCAGCGACCTCTATTACCGGCTCAACGTGGCCACCCTCGTCCTGCCGCCGCTTCGGGAGCGCAAGAGCGACCTGCCCGAGCTGGCCGCGTTCTTTCTGGACCGGGCCAACCGGCGCATGGGCACGGACATCGCCTCGGTCTCGTCCGGGGCCATGCAGGCCTTCTTCAACTACGACTGGCCGGGCAACGTCCGCCAACTGGCCAACGCGGTGGAGCGCGCCGCCATCTTCTGCGCCGGGCCGGTCATCACGGAAAAGGACGTGGACCAGGCCTTTTCCAAGCGGCAGTCGGCCACGGCCAGCGACGCCCTGGCCCTGCCCGGCGCGGGCCTGCCCCTCAAGGACGCCCTGCGCGAGTACGAGCGCACCCTCATCGCCAACGCCCTGCGCGCGGCGGACGGCGTCCAGACCGAGGCCGCCGACACCCTGGGCATTTCGGCCAAGAATCTCTGGAACAAGCTCCAGAAGCACGGCATCGACCCCACGACCTTCAAATAGGTATATGGACCCGGCCGCCGGGTCCCCGTCCATTTCCCGCTCCCGACTCCTCCTTTCGCCTTCGCAATGCCCGCTCCCACCCCGGTTTCCCAGGAAACGTGGAGTGGCGGCCGCTCTTCCCGATCCATTGGCGTGATATCGTCAACATAGCGTAATCAAAGGATAACAGCGTATCGAGGCGGGCCTTCGGCGCTTCCCATCCCGCGTGGCGGGCGGCCTGGCCGGGCATATATTCCGAGACTCCATTATTGGTGGACTGCTGTGGTAACATGCCAATTTAAAAGGAGTTGTGTGGCTTGATGCGGAAGTCTGGCCGCTGCAACAACTCCACGAAAAATGTATTCTTCTGTTCGCAAAAGGCCGCGTTACGAGCGCCGATGGACATGGATATTTTTTTAGTCAAGTTATTACAATTTGTTACAAGTAAATATGAACGTGCCGATCCTCGGTGGCACACCGGTTGCTTTATCCGGGTCGTGGCTGATGCGGGGACAGTTCAAACCGCAAGTAAAAACGAAACCGTTTTCAAGGAGAAGTATCATGACCAAGCTGATGAACCTCATTCGTAACGAGGAAGGCGCGACCGCTCTGGAATACGGCCTGATCGCCGCCCTGATCGCGGGCGTCATCGCCGGCGCCGTCACCCTGCTGGGCAACCAGGTGAACACCGTCTTCACCGACCTGCAGGCCGACATGACCATCTAGGTCAAAAACTTTCCGTTTAACGGAAGCAGCCAGAGCAGCCGAACCGGGGCTTGCGGGAAGCAGCCCGCCAGCCCCGGTTCCGTCTTTCGGGGGGAAACGAGGGACGGAGGCCGAGTCGGCGTCTGGCAGGGGGAGGAACCATGAATTTCATCATCGCCGCCATCCTTGCGTCCGCGCTCCTGACCGCCGTGGTCACGGACCTGCGCGCCCGGCGCATCCACAACTGGCTCACTTTTCCGCTCATGCTCTCCGGGTTCGTCTTCCACGCCGTGGTCGGCGGGCCGGGCGGCCTGGGCTTCAGCGCGGCCGGGTTCGGCCTGGGGCTGGCGGCCATGCTCCTGCCCTTCCTTCTGGGCGTCATGGGCGCGGGCGACGTCAAGCTCATGGCCGGTGTCGGCGCATGGGTCGGCGCGTCCACCATCCTGGCCGCCTTCCTCTTCACCTGCCTGGCGGGCGGGGTCTACGCCCTGGGCGTTCTCGCCTTCCACCGCGCGGCGGCCCGGCAGGTCCTGCTGAACCTGAAGGGCGCGTTCTACGGCTTCATGGCCACGCGCCGTTTCAACTACGCGCCGTCCGCCTCCGCCGCCCTGCCGCGCCTGTGCTACGGCGTGGCCATCGCGGCGGGCACCGTGGCCGCCGTGGGCCTGAACCTCGTCCGGACCGGCTCGGTCCTGGCGCAGTAGGGGGGAGCCATGAGCAAGTCGTCGCGCGCAATGGTCCAGATTTCCGTGGCCCTGGTCCTGGCCCTGGCGGCCGGAGTGGTCATGTTCCGGTGGACCTCCGCCGTGAAGCGCCAGCATCCGGCGGGCCAGGCGTCGGCCAGGACCGCGCCCGTGGTCGTGGCCAAGGCCGACATCCCGCTCGGAACCAAGCTGACGGCCGGGATGCTCCTGGTGCGGCCCTTCACCACCGACTCCCGGCCGCCGGACGCCTTTGCCGAAGTGGCGGCCGTGGAAGGCCGGGTCCTGAACGTGGCCGTGGGCGTCAACGAGGCCGTCACCGCCCGCAAGCTGGCCGACAAGTCCGTCATGGGCGGCGGGGTTTCCGCGCTCATCGAGCCGGGCAAGCGGGCCATGGCCGTCAAGGGCAACGCCGTCATGGGGCTGGCCGGTTTCGTCCGGCCGGGCGACCGGGTGGACGTCCTCGTCTCCCTGACCGTGGGCAAGGAGGACAAGCCCGTGGCCAAGCTCGTGCTGGAGCGGGTCAAGGTCCTGGCCACCGGCTCCGAACTGACCCCGAACGGCGAAGGCAAGACCGCGCCCGTGGACGTCTACACCCTGGAGCTGACCCCGGAGGAGAGCGAGCGTCTGGCCCTGGCCGCCACGCGCGGCACCCTGCACTTCGCCCTGCGCAACGAGCAGGACGCCGAGACCGTGCTGACCACCGGGGCCACCGTGCCCTCGGCCCTGGCCGCCCTCAAGCCCAAGCCGAAGCCGCGACCGGCCCCCAGGCCCAAGGTCACGGTCGAGGTCATCACCGGCGGCAGCAGCCAGCAGATGACCTTCTAGGAGACGGACATGACTGATTCGCGCACCGCAACACACCTGTCGGCCGCCCTGGCCCTGGCCTGCCTGATCTGCCTCGCCGCCGCCTCCCCGGCCCCGGCCGCGGTCGAGGTCCTGGACACCGAGGCCCCCGGCGTGATCCGCATCGTGGCCGGAAAGTCCACCATCCTGAACACCGCCGAGCTGGTGAGCCGCGTCTCCCTGTCCACCGAGGAGGCCGCGTCCATCATCATCCTCTCGCCCCGCCAGGTCTACATCACCGGGCGCAAGATGGGCACCGCCACCCTGACCCTGTGGACCGGCGAGCGGGTGCTCAACGTCTACGACCTGGTCGTCACCCCGGACGTGACGCGCCTCAAGCGCATGATCCACGAGATTTTCCCGGACGAGACCGGCGTGAAGGTCCTGTCCTCCGGCCAGTCCATCACCCTGTCCGGCTCGGTCAACAACACCGGCAACCTGACCTCCATCCTGGCCCTGGCCGAGGCCGAGGCTCCTGACAAGGTGGTCAACCTCCTGCGCGTGGACGGCGTCCAGCAGGTCATGCTGGAGGTCCGCGTGGCCGAGATGACCCGCACGGCCATGAAGCGCATGGGCATCAACCTGTTCGGAACCATCTCCAACTTCACCTTCTATTCCTTCCTGAACAACTTGAGCTCCCTGAATGCCGCAGGCACCCTGGTCGAACTGACCGACAAGATCAACGGCGTGGTCCAGTACAGCAGCGGGTCCACCTCCATCTCCGGCCTGTTCGACGCGCTGAAGGCCAACGGGCTGATCCGCACCCTGGCCGAGCCCAACCTGACCTGCGTCTCCGGCGAGTCCGCCGACTTCCTGGTGGGCGGCGAGGTGCCCATCCCCATCCCCCAGGCCCTGGGCCAGGTGGCGGTGGAGTTCAAGCCCTTCGGCATCGGGCTCAAGTTCACGCCCACGGTGCTCTCGGCCGGGCTCATCAACCTGCGCGTCTCGCCCGAGGTCTCGGACCTGGACTACTCGCGCCAGGTCAGTTTCGACGGCTACGAGATTCCGGCCATCACCACGCGCAAGGCGTCCACCACCATCGACCTGGCCGACGGCCAGTCCTTCGCCATCGCCGGGCTCATCAGCGACCAGCTCAAGGAGAACTCCAACCGCTTCCCGGTCCTGGGCGACGTGCCGGTGCTGGGGACCCTGTTCCGCAGCCAGGACTTCGAGCGCAACAAGACCGAACTGGTCATCATCGTCACCGCCCACCTGGCCAAGCCCATGGACCTGGCCAGGCAGACCCTGCCCACAGACGGGTTCAAGGAGGCCGACGACTTCGAGTTCTACATGCTCGGCCTGCTGGAAGGAAAGAAGGACAAGCCCGGGGCCTCCCCGGTGGGGCAGGCGCCGGACGACAAGGCCGCGCCCGGCACCGTGGTCCGGCCCGAATCGGGCTTCGACGGCGAATTCGGCCACACCTGGCCCAAGTAGAGGAGGATCGTCATGCAGAACATTTTCATCTATCTCGCCATCTTCGGCATCATGTTCCAGGCCGGTTGCGGGGCCATGGTCGAGCGGGAGCCGACCACGCCCGCCTTCGGCAGCTCGGTCCGGCTGGCCGTGAGCCAGCAGATCGCGGACCCGGCCCCGCCGTCGGACGCGCCCGTGGCCTTCAAGGACGGCCGCTACGCCGCCGCCGTGGCCAGGAAGTACCAGGAAGGGCCGCAGTCCAAGCCGAACGACGGCATGTCCATTTCGGAGATCGTCATCGGCAAGTAGCGGGACGGCCGGGCGCGACAGGGGAAAGGGCGCGCCGTCCGGCTGGCCAGGACGTGAGGAAAAAGGGGGAACCGTGAACAATCGAATCATACCCGTGACCCTGGCGCTCATCGACAGCGGGGAGCGCCGCAGGCTGGAGTCCATCATCGGCGCGAGCCCCATGGTCCGCCTGCTCGATGACGACGCCGACGAGATGGGCGTGCTCATCTACGAGCCCGGCCCCAACGTGGACGAGGACATGCCGCAGATCATCCACGCCCTGGAGACCGGCCAGGCCGAGGATGTCTACCTGGCCGGACGGGACGCGGACGCGGACGTGCTCATCCGGGGGATGCGCAGCGGCATCCGCGAGTTCCTGCGCTACCCGGTCAGCGAGGAGGACTTCCGTGGCGCGATCATGCGCACGGCCATGCGCCGGAGCCTGAGCGAGCCCGACGGCGAGCGCGGGCGGCTGGTCACCCTGTTCGGGGCCAAGCCCGGCCTGGGCGTCACCACCCTGGCCACGAGCCTGGCCTGGGCCGTGGAGCGGCAGGCGCCCGGCTCGGCCATCCTGGTGGACCTGCGCCGCCCGGCGGGCGAGGCGCCGTATTTCCTGGACCTCAAGCACGAATACCACTGGGGCCACCTGACCGAGGACATCACCCGGCTCGACGCCACCTACCTCAAGAGCGTGGTGGCCACCCATCCCTCGGGCCTGCGCGTCCTGCCCGCGCCCCCCGGCCCGGACCGGCCCGACCCGCAGTCCCTGCACCTCATCCTGGAGCAGTTGCGCCAGTGCTTCGAGTGCGTCATCGTGGACACGGCCTGGCCCGACGACGGTGAGCTGCCGCGCGAGGTGGAGCAGGCCGACCACATCTTCGCCGTGACCCAGTTGACCCTGCCCTGCCTGGCCCGCACGGCCCGGCTGCTGGAAGGGCTGCGCGGCCAGGCCCCGGACGCCGGGCGCCGGTTGCGCCTCGTGGCCAACCGTGTCACCCGCGACGGGTCCATCACCGTGGAGGAGGCGGCCGAGGTCCTGAACAAGGGCGTCTTCCTGTCCGTGCCCGAGGACGGCCCGGCCGCGCTCTCCGCCCTGAACCAGGGCGTGCCGCTGATCCAGGCCTTTCCCAAGTCCCCGGCCAGCCGCGCCGTGGCCCGCCTGGCCCGCGCCCTGGCGCCCAAGCGGGAGAAGGCGCGCAAGGGCATCCGCCTGCCCTTCGCCGGGCTCTTCGGCCGCAAGGCCAAGGCCGGCCCTGAAGCGGGTCTCGCGGAGGCCGCGTCATGAGCATCGCCGCACGCCTCAACCGCAACGCCGCCAAGGCCCGTCCCGCCGCCCCGGCGCGGGGCAGGGACGCCAAGGACGCGCCCGGCGACCGGACCGACCACTATTTCGAGATCAAGACCCGCATCCACGACCGGCTCATCGACATGATCGACCTCTCGCTCCTCGACACCCTGAGCGAGACCGAGATGCGCGCCGAGATCGCCAAGGTCACCGAGGGGCTGCTCTGGGAGGAGTTCCGCAGCGCGCCGCTCAACCTGGCCGAGCGCAAGCGGATGCTCACCGAGATCCAGGACGAGGTCATCGGCCTGGGGCCGCTGGAGCCCTACGTCAAGGACCCCACGGTCAACGACATCCTGGTCAACGGCTACAAGCAGGTCTACGTGGAGCGGCGGGGCAAGCTGGAGCTGACCCCGGCCAGGTTCCGCGACGACGACCACCTGCGCAAGATCATCGACCGCATCGTCTCCCTGGTGGGGCGGCGCATCGACGAGTCCCAGCCCCTGTGCGACGCCCGGCTGCTGGACGGCTCGCGCGTCAACGCGGTCATCCCGCCCCTGGCCATCGACGGCCCGTCGCTCTCCATCCGCAAGTTCTCCCGCGACCCGCTGGAGGTCGCCGACCTCATCGGCTTCGGGGCCATGACCCCGCCCATGGCCGACCTGCTGGACGGCATCGTCAGGTCGCGGCTCAACGTGCTCATCTCCGGCGGCACGGGCTCGGGCAAGACCACGCTGCTCAACTGCCTGTCCCGGTTCATCCCCGAGGACGAGCGCATCGTCACCATCGAGGACGCGGCCGAGCTCCAGCTCAAGCAGGACCACGTGGTCCGGCTGGAGACCCGCCCGGCCAACATCGAGGGCAAGGGCGAGATCGACCAGCGCGAGCTGGTCAAGAACTGCCTGCGGATGCGCCCGGACCGGATCATCGTGGGCGAGGTCCGCGCGGCCGAGGCCCTGGACATGCTCCAGGCCATGAACACCGGCCACGACGGCTCCCTGACCACCATTCACGCCAACTCCCCGCGCGACGCCATGATGCGGCTCGAAACCATGGTCTCCATGGCGGGCCTCAACCTCTCGCCCCTGTCCATGAAGCGGTACATCTCGTCCGCCGTGGACGTGGTCATCCAGGCCACCCGCCTGGTGGACGGCGCGCGCAAGGTCATCTCCATCCAGGAGGTCACCGGCATGGAGGGCGAGATGATAACCATGCAGGAGATCTTCGCCTACGAGCAGACCGGCGTCACCAGGGACGGCAAGGTTGAGGGCTACCACACCGCGCGCGGCATCCGGCCCAAGTTTGCGGCCAAGATGGAGCGCATGGGCCGCCCGTTCCCGGCCGAGATGTTCGTGCCCGCCCGGCAGGCGGGGAGGGGGCGGCAATGAGCCTGACCCTGCTGATCGTCGTCCTGGGCGTGGTTTCCGCCTTTCTGCTGGCCTCGGGCGTGGCGGCCCTGCTCACGGCCCGGCGCGAGGAGGCCGGGGAGCGGGTCGGCCGCCGGTTGCGCCGCCTGGCCCTGCACGAACTGGAGAGCCCGTCCCTCGACCTGCTCCTGGCCCAGTCCTCCATGAGCCAGGTCCCGTGGTTCAACCGGCTCCTGGAGCGGGCCCGGTTCGCCTCGCGCCTCTCCCTGACCATCCGCCAGGCGGCGGCCAAGGGCACGGCCGGGACCTTCCTGCTCCTTTCCGGGGTGCTCGGCATGGCCGGGTTCTACGGCGGGCTGGCCTTCTCGGGCCGGTGGTGGGTGGGCGCGCTCCTGGCGGGCGTGGCGGGCTACCTGCCCTTCGTCTGGCTGAACCAGAAGAAGCGGGCCCGCATGGACGCCTTCCACCGCCAGTTGCCCGAGGTCCTGGACCTGATGAGCCGCGCGCTCAAGGCAGGGCACACCTTCGGCGGGGCCATGCGCATGGTGGCCGAGGAGTTCGACGATCCGGTGGGCGGAGAGTTCCGCAAGACCCTCGACGAAATCAACTACGGCCTGGACGTGGACCGGGCCCTGAACAACCTGCTCACCCGGGTGGACGTCACTGACCTCAAGTTCTTCGCCGTGTCCGTGAACATCCAGCGCGAGACCGGCGGCAACCTGGCCGAGATCGTGGAGAACATCGCCCGGCTGGTGCGCGAGCGGTTCGTGCTCTTCGGCAAGGTCCGCGTGCTCTCGGCCGAGGGCCGCCTCTCGGCCTGGCTGCTCTCGGCCCTGCCCTTCGTGGTCACGCTGATCCTCTACCTCATCAACCCCGGCTACATGAGCCGGATGTGGACCACGGAGCTGGGGCAGCAAATGAGCTACGGCGCGGTCATCGGCATGGGCTTCGGCATGTGGTGCATGCGCCGCATGGTCAACATCAAGGTCTAGGGAGGCGCGCATGTCCGGTTCCGACTACCTTCCGCTCTTCGCCGCGTGCCTGGCCTTCGTCTCGGTGCTCCTGGCAGCGCGCGGGCTCATGGGCTACCTGGGCAACGCCTCCGCCGCCGCCCGGCTGAAGGAGCGCATCTCCGGCCGTCCCCAGCGCCGCCGCGACTCCCTGCTCGCCCCGCTGGCCGGGCTGGGCCGGGCGCTGACCGCCCATTTCGAGCGCATCGGGGCCAAGGTCGGCCCCCGCGACGCGGCCGAGCTCGACAGGAACCGGCTGGCCCTGATCCAGGCGGGGCTGCGCACGCGCAACGCCCCGGTCCTGTTCCAGGGGGTCAAGGTCTTCCTGGCCGTGCTCCTGGGCGGCGGGTTCCTGGCGGCGCGATTTTTCGGCGGGCTGGAGCTCAGCGTGCTCTGGACCTGCCTGGGCGCGGCGTTCCTGGCCGTGCTCGGGGCCTACGCCCCGGAGGCCTGGCTGCGGCGCAAGGTCGAGGCCCGGCGCAGGCGCGTGGCCGATGAACTGCCCGACGCCCTGGACCTGCTGGTCGTCTGCGTGGAGTCCGGCATGGGGCTCGACCAGGCCATCGACCGCGTCTGCACCGAGCTGGTCCTTTCCGGCCCGGTCATCAGCTCGGAGCTCAAGCTCATGACCCTGGAGCTGCGCGCGGGCAAGGCGCGGGCCGACGCCCTGCGCGGCCTGTCCGAGCGGGTGGGGCTCGACGACCTTTCCAGCCTGACCTCGCTGCTGGTCCAGGCCGACGTCTTCGGCATCAGCGTGGGCCGCACCCTGCGGGTCTACTCCGACGCCATGCGCACCAAGCGCTCCCAGCGCGCCGAGGAGCTGGCGGCCAAGCTGCCGGTCAAGCTCCTGCTCCCGCTGGTGGGATTCATTTTGCCCGCCCTGTTCGTGACTATCATGGGACCGGCCGGGCTGACGTTCATCGAGGTCTTCGCCAAGGTGAACAACTAGGCCGCCCTCAAGGAGGAAACGATCATGAAGAAGTCCATCCTGACCCTCGCCGTCCTGCTCCTCGGCCTTTCGATGGCCGGTTGCGCCGCCAGGCAGAAGGAGCCGTCGTTCCAGGAATTCGCCTGGGGCAAGGAGGGACCGGTCGACCTGACCGGGGACCAGCACGAGCAGGCGGGCGACGGCTTCCTGCGCCGGGGCAACTCGGAAATGGCCTTCGTGCACTACAACAAGGCCCTGGAGAAGGACCCGGAGAACCTGGGCGTGCGCATCAAGAAGGGCGACCTGCTGGTGACCAAGGGGCTGGACGAGCAGGCCCTGGCCGAATACCTCCACGTCCTGCAAAAGGAGCCGGACCACGCCATCGCCAACGAGGCGGCCGGGTCCGTCTACTTCCGCGCCGGGCTCTACGCCGAGGCCGAGACCCACCTGTCCCGCGCCGTGGACGGCAACCCCATGCTCTGGAAGGCCCAGAACTACCTGGGCAACCTCTACGACCGCCAGGGCCGGTACGAGGACGCGCGCGCCCATTTCCTGCGCGCCCTGGAGCTGCACCAGGGACAGTTCAAGGATGAAATCTACAACAATCTCGGCGTGGTCCAGATCGCGCTCAAGCAGTATGGCGACGCGGTCAATTCCTTCCGCTACGCCCTGAAGAACGGGGGCGTCTCGCCCCGCACCTACAACAACCTCGGCCTGGCCCTGGCCCGCCAGGGACGCCTGGTCGAGGCCCTCGAAGCCTTCAAGTACGCCGGGGGCGAGTCCAGGGCCAACAACAACCTGGGCTACGTCCTCCTGGCCGACGGCCGGGCCGCCGAGTCCGTGCCGTACTTCGAGCGCGCCGTGGAGCTGGCCCCCAGCTACTACGTCAAGGCCGCCGAAAACCTGAAGCGCGCCCGCATGGCCGCCCGGTTCGCCGACGCGCAGCCCGAGGCCGCCGCAGCCGAAATTCAAACCAGCGGTTCCACCCCGAACCCGCTGCCCCGCGATCCTTTCCCCGGAGCGGGGCAGAACCCCGGCGGGCCTGCGGCATCTCCCGCAGCCGCAGGTCCGCCTTCCGGGGATGTCCGGCCCATCGCCTGGCATCCGGGAACAGGGGACGCCATAACTTCCCCCACCTGGGGCATGCACGTCAGCTCCTGGCGCGACCACGGCAGGGCCTTCCGGCACTGCCGCAAGCTCGCCGGGCAGGGCTACGAGCCCTGGATCAACCAGGTGGACCTGGGCGACAAGGGCATCTGGTATCGCGTTCTGGTGGGGCGCTACCCCAGCGTGAACGCGGCCAGGGCCGACCGCGCGCACATCCTGGGCGAGCTCAAGCTCGACCGCGCGCCCATCTACGAGCTGGTCACGCCCGCCCTGGACGGTTCCCACCTCAGGCAGGGCGAGTAAACGCCGTGAAGAGGGGCCAACCTCCCCGCAGAGGCGCGGAGCCGGGCCGGACGCCCCCCGTCCGGCCCGGCTTCCTGGCTCTTGCCGGGGAACTTTCCTTTTTTGACGGAGTTCAATATGTTGGGGGAACGTATCGGTCCTGGCCACGGTGGCCGGGCCGCACCGGGAGCGCACGCTTGGCCGACGACATCCGAACCTTCCGCGTCCTGGCCGTGGACCACGCCGAGGACATGCTGACCCGCTACCGGGACGTGCTCTGCTATGAATGCGAGGACGCCTCGGACCTGGCGGCGCTGATCCGCGCGGACGCGGCCCCGCAGGGCGGGGAGGGGGGCGACCCGGAGCGGCCGGTCTTCGAGGTCTCGGCCGTGACCGCCGGCCGGGAAGCCCTGGAGGCCGTGCGCGAGGCGTGCGGCCGGGGCGAGCCCTTCGCCGTGGCCTTCATCGAAATCCACCTGGAGGACGGCAGCGGCGACATGGCGGGGCTCGACGCGGCCGAGGCCATCCACGCGGTCGATCCGAGCATGGAGCTCGTGCTCCTCTCCTCCCGCGCCGGGGTGCCGCTGCGGGCCATCAACCGGCGCATCCGTCCGGCGGACAAGCTCCTCTACCTGCAAAAGCCCTTCCGCTCGGCCGAGCTGCGGCAGATCGCCACCTCCCTGGCCGCCAAGTGGAACACCGAGAACCGGCTGCGGGAGCTGAACGAGACCCTGGCCAGCAAGGTCGAGGCGCGCACCGCCGAGCTCAACGCCGCCAACAGCCGCCTGCGGCGCGACATCGCCAAGCGCGCGGCCGTGCTGCGCGAGCTCCAGGCCAGCGAGGAGCGCTACCGGCTGCTCTTTGAAAAGGACATTTCCGGCAACTTCGCGGCGGACGGCGACGGCCGCATCCTGGACTGCAACGCGGCCTTCGCCCGGCTGTTCGGGTTCGGGTCGCCCGACGAGGCGAACGGCGCGGACATCTTCGAGCTCTGGGACGACATGGGCGCGCCCGAGCCGCTGCTCGGCCTGATTATGCGCCACAACCGGGTGACCAACCACGAGGTGGTCTTCGCCCGTGGCCCGCTCAAGCGTCACCTCATCGCCAACTTCGACGCCGCGGTCAACGAGGCGGGCGAGCTGAGCGAGGTGCGCGGCTACCTCTTCGACATCACCGAGCCCAAGCGGCTGGAGGAGCAGCTCCGGCAGTCGCAGAAGATGGAGGCGCTCGGCACCCTGGCGGGCGGCATCGCCCACGATTTCAACAACATCCTGGGCGTCATCCTGGGCTATGCCGAGATCATCCAGAACTCGGCCGAGTCCGGCACCGGCCTGGCGCGCCGGGTGGGCGAGATCACGCTCGCGGGCAAGCGGGCCAGGGACCTGGTCAACCAGATTCTCAATTTTTCGCGCCAGGGCCCGCAGGAGCGCCACGCCATGACCCTCTCGCCCCTGGTCAAGGAGGCGCTCAAGCTGCTGCGCTCCAGCGTGCCCGCCAACGTGGAGATCATCTCGCGCATCGAGACCGACCGCGACTCCGTGCTGGCCGACCCCACCCAGATCCACCAGATCATGCTCAACCTCTGCGGCAACGCGGCCTTCGCCATGGCCGAGGCCGGGGGCACCCTGACCGTGACCCTGGCCGACGTGGCCGAGGGCGACCCCTTCGTCCCCCCGCGCGAGCTGGGCCGCCCGGAGCGGTTTGTGCGCCTGACCGTGGCCGACACCGGCCCCGGCGTCGATCCCGAGGTGGTGGGCCGCATCTTCGACCCCTTCTTCACCACCAAGCGGCAGGGCGAGGGCACGGGCATGGGGTTGGCCATGGTCCACGGCATCGTCAAGCGGCACGACGGCCACCTGGAGCTGGACAACCGGCCGGGCGAGGGCGCGACCTTCCACGTCTTCCTGCCCAAGACCTCGGACGCGGAGCGGCCCGTGGCCGAGGCCGCCACGGACCTGGTCTTCCGCGAGGGGCGCATCCTCTTCGTGGACGACGAGAAGCCGCTGGTCGACATCGGCCGCGAGATGCTCCAGTCCTGCGGGTTCGAGGTGGTGACGCGCACGTCCAGCGTGGAGGCCCTGGAGGCCTTCCGACACCGGGCGGCGGATTTCGACCTGGTCATCACGGACCAGACCATGCCCAACATGACCGGCATGGAGCTGGCGCGCGAGATTCTGCGCCTGCGCCCGAACATGCCGATCATCCTGTGCACCGGCTTTTCGGACGCGGTCTCCTACGACCGGCTGCGCGACATCGGCATCGGCGACTTCATCATGAAGCCGATCCTCAAGCACGACCTCATCGGCAGCATCAGCCGCCTCCTGGCCGAGGGCTAGGGGGGCGACGCCTTTCGCACGGCCGGGGAATCCACCGGCCGTCGTCCAGGCGGAGAGCAAGCCAGTCCGGGTCGCCGCCCGCATCGCCCATGGGGTCGGGGGCGGTCCGGCGGCTGGAGAAGGATTCGGCTATTAGTCTTGTCTCTGGTCGCTGCCGGGGAAATATGCTTTGTCAATACGCTTGTGTAGTAGTTTTGACAGAGCTGTATTGTATAAAAGAGAAATAAAAAGAACTACGAAATATAAAGAAAAAAATGAAAGAAACATAGTTGCCACAGTTGATGAATCAAATTCTATTTTTGGATAAAAAGGATCAATGTAAATTGAAATGCACAATAATAATGATGAAATCATGCAGATCATGATAAAAAATAGAACAGTTGTTTTGTTCGGCTTGTATTTTTTTATGAGCAAGTGAACTGGAATAAAAAGAACAATAAGTACAGAAAAATTAGCGATACTAGAGTTGAAATTGTAGACAGAAAATAAAAATGAATAATATACGATCAATGGGTAAATGGTAAGTATGGCATGCATGGCGTTTAAACAGGTACCATTTCTGGCGCCATTGTTTTTATGTTATTTGACCTTGAGTGTGCTTCTGGATAAGAAGTAATGTCCAGCATCCCTGTTTCCTAAGTCGATACATCAACGGCTTCCTTCTTTTTTCCCCTGCATCAGCCGAAGCGTACGAAGCCGAGGTCCGGGTCGTGCAGCCCGCCCGCGAAGCTCTCAATCAGATATGCAGAGTCTCATGATAGCATCGGTCGAATTTGAAGGTGTAGTCGGGGTTGATAAGGCATCGGATACGGCCCATGTATTTTCTTAAGGAGTCAAAGGGGGATACGACCTCAAGCGTCAGATCGACTCCGTTTTTGGCTTCCGGAAAAGGCAAGTCAAAGACGAACAGGATTATCAGGCTGTAGTCTTTGTTTTGTCCCTGATGCTCTCGGCCTTTGGGGGCGATGACCCCTTGCGCGAGTGTACGCCCATCGGATGTGAATCGATACCGAATTCGCCCTTTGTCCAGGGGTAAATCATCGAGAGCAAGCCAGCCGGGTACGGCAATGGCCACATCATAACATGTCCTGTATCTGTATTCTCTCAGTGGGATGGTAATCGATACGCCCTTTCCCGTTACGTCAAAGGGAAGATCGGCGATGTTCGCGTAAAAGTCTGAGGAGAACGCCGCCTGAAATTGCAGACTGTTGTATATGCGGTACGCACCAAACAGTATTCCGGCCAAGATTACTATAGCTAGAGCCCGTTTCATTCGTATCTCCGGTAACCCGGGAGACATTGATGCCTCCCGGGTTTGTTTGCATCAACGCATTTTATCGCCGCGATCCAAAACCCCATACCGGGTTCTCATCGTATCCGCGAAGTCTTGGCAGTTGTTTTTGTCGCCGTTAACTCCACAAAGATTATATGTGGGTTTCTCCCCAAGGCTCTTTACGGCCCGTCGCATGCGTTTGTCGTCGTAATGACGGCCTTCCAGGTCGTAGGCCTCAATCTTTTCCTGCTCCATCAGTCCATCTTCCCCCAATCCGATGTTCCTGCCCGAGCCGTCTTCCCAAAAGCCTTGCTCATGAGCGAATTGCAGGTTCTTCTTGTCGTCGATCTTCCGGACATAGGGTGTCGCCAATTGCGCCAAGGGCGCGGGTAGCGCCTTCGACGCCAGCTCGGTGACGCCCGTTCCGTACAGTAGCCCGCCAAGCGGCATGTCCAGCTTGCGTTTCCCGAACCGGAACAGCCCCAGCGGGTCCGCGCCGTTCACGGGGTCGTCCAGGCAGTAGCCGTACCAGTCCGGGTCGCCGCCCGCGTCGCCCATGGGGTCGGGGGCGGGCCGCTGGATGCCAAGTCGGTCTGGCGCTGTGCAAAACCGGGTTCCCCGCCGGGGCAGGGCCGACATGCCTGTGCAGGTATGATTGGCGCGTCGTTCAGTCGTGGAATTCGGACATGCACTTTTTGCAAGTATAAATGCAGCAGCCGTCGCTGAAAAAGTAATAACAACAAATAATTGCGATAGTGATATATAAGAAAAGTGAAAATGATTGCGAGATTAAATCGATAATAAGCACGACAAAAGCTGCTCCGAGCAGGGAAAATCCGATAGTCTTTTTGTATTCCTTGATCATTTTTGAACCACAATTAGGGCAACGATGCATGAAAACTCCTGTGAAACGGGTGGCAAGAGGTCCTTGCCACCCGTGCTTTGCGCTATTGTGTTTGGATGTAGTACTTGGGATCGTAGTCGTCCAGACGAGTTTTTTTCATCCGCTCAGCTTTCCCATCCGTTAATTCATAGACAGTTTTTTCCTCGGTAGCATCGAGCCAGGACCGTAAAGGGGGATATTCTTTTATTGTTCCGCGGAGGGCACCTACGCTACCTCCGATAAAGCCTCCGGCGGCAGCCCCTGGCCAGCCTGCCTTACTTCCTCTCAATGCGCCCATGCCTGCCCCAATTGCAGCATCTTTCGCTATTCGTGCCAGCGCCTCTTTCTTTCCCCTCAGCCCCAGCGGGTCCGCGCCGTTCACGGGGTCATCCAGGCAGTAGCCGTACCAGTCCGGGGCGCCGCCCGCGTCGCCCATGGGGTCGGGGGCGGTCCAGCGGCTGGTGAAGGGATCGTAGTCCCGCCAGCCGAAGCGTACGAAGCCGAGGTCCGGGTCGTGCAGCCCGCCCGCGAAGCCGATGGGGATGCGCAGGGCCGGGTTGGTATCCTTGAGGATGCCGCCGAAGGGATCATACTGGACTTCCTTTATCACATTGTTGTCGATGTCCACAACCACCCGCAGGGAGCCGACCTGGTCTTGGAACAGGCCGAAGACCGCGCCGTCGTCCCGGCGCATGGCGAAGGGTGTGCGTTCGCCGTCGCGGTAGGCGAATTCGAATCCGCTTTCGCCGTTGAAGAACCCGGCCAGGCGGACCATGTCGAGCCAGGCGTAGGACTCGGCCAGGCGGCCGTTGCGGTACTTGGCCGCGCGGCGGCCCTGGTCGTCGTGCTCGAAGGTGAACGCCGCGCCGTCCGGCCCTTCGGCCGAGAGCAGGCGGCAGTCCGGGGCATACCCGTAGCGCGTGTACTTCCCGCCATGGTTCCAGACGGAGCGGAACCCGTTCCCGTCATGGGTGTACTGGTTGTTCCCGGCGCGGATCAGCCGGTCGTTCATGGTGTACGCGAAGTTGCGGTAGCCGCCCTCCAGGTGGGGGAAGATGTCGTTCGATCGTCGGCCGTATCGGTCGTAGCCGACGCGGCAGACCGTGCGGCCGTCCAGCTTCGCCTCGGTCAGGCGGCCCGCCTTGTCGTAAGCGTAGGCCCATGTGGCGGGGCGTCCCGCCACGGTTTCGGTTTTCTCGACGATGCGCCCTTTGGGGTCGCGCCTCAGTTGGATGGTGAATGGCGTCATGATGGCCTCCTTTGGTTTTTCCCGGACCGGGTCCGGGAGTTTGGGGGACAGCATAACCCCGGTTTTCCGCCACGGGAAAAACGGCAGGAATAAACAGGAGAACGGGTAAAACAGGTGGAACTTGGCGTATTGACAGGGGTGGCGGGCGGCCCCCGGAAGGCGGCCTTTGACTTCGGCTCCTGCCGCGCATAGGCTGGCCCATGCCGACAGGCCGCGAGGGACGGGCCGGGCGCGGATGCAAACAGCAAGGAGCCTGACATGCAGTGTGACGAGGCGCGGTTGATCTTCTTTTCCCCCACCAAATCGACCTTGCGGATTGCGGAGGCCGTGGCCGCGGGCATGGGCTGCGGGAACGTCTCCCGCGTGGACCTGACCTTTCCCGAGGGGGCCGGGGAGCCCGAAGCCGACGGCGGCGTGGCCGTCATCGGCGTGCCGGTCTATGCGGGCCGCGTGCCCGGCATTGCGGCCGAGCGGCTGCGCGCGCGGGTGCGGGGCGGCGGACGCCCGGCCGTGCTCGTGGCAGTGTATGGCAACCGCGCCTTCGAGGACACCCTGATCGAGCTGCGCGACCTGGCCGTGGAGCTGGGCTTCAAGCCCGTGGCGGCCGGGGCGTTCATCGGCGAGCACTCCTTTTCCTCGGCCGCTCTGCCCGTGGCGCCGGGTCGGCCCGACGACGCGGACCTGCAAAAGGCCCGCGACTTCGGCGCGCAGGTCGCGGCCAAGCTCGCGGGCATGGCTTCGGCGGCCGACGCCCCGGAGCTGGCGGTGCCCGGCAACGTCCCCTACCGCGACGGTTGCGCGCCCAACGGGCTCGCCCCCGCGACCAAGGCGGACCTGTGCACCCTGTGCGGCGAGTGCGCGCGCCTGTGTCCGGTCCAGGTCATCCGGGTCACGGAAACGGCCGTGGAGACCGACGGCGACGGCTGCATCCGCTGCTCGGCCTGCATCCGGGCCTGCCCCACGCAGGCGCGGGTCTGGGACGCGCCCCGGATTCACGAAATCAACGTCTTCCTGAACGCCAACCACGGCGCGCGCAAGGAGCCGGAGACCTTCCTCTAGGCCTGTCACGAAGCATGGAAAAAGGCCGTCCGTTTCCGGGCGGCCTTTTTTGTGCGCGTTGCGGGGGCGTCAGTACATCAGCCCGGGCAGGAACAGGATGATCTGCGGGAAGATGAAGAGCAGGGTGATGCCCGCCACGATGGCGAGCATGAAGGGCAGGATGCCCTTGAAGACGTCCTCCAGGGTCACGTCGGGCGCGATCTTTTGGCACATGCCGTAGACCACGTAGACGTTGATGCCCACGGGCGGGGTGATGACGCCCATCTCCGTGACCAGGACGATGATGACGCCGAACCAGATGGGGTCGTAGCCCATGCCGGTGACCACCGGGAAGAAGACCGGGATGGTCAGCATGATGAGCGCCAGCGAGTCCATGAAGCAGCCGCCGATGAAGTAGATCAGGATGATGGCGGACATGATGGCGAAGGGCGGCATGTCGAACCCGGACACCCAACTGGCGATGTCGAAGGGGATGCGGGTCACGGCCAGGAACTTGCCGAAGACCACCGCGCCCGCGATGAGCACCAGGACCATGCAGGAGGTCCGCAGGGTCTCGTAGAGCGAGTTGACGAACCCCTGCCAGGTGATCTGACGCTTGACGATGGCCAGGGCCAGCACGCCGAGCACGCCGATGGACGCGGCCTCCGTGGGCGTGAACCAGCCCTTGAACAGCCCGCCGATGACCAGGGCGAAGACGATGATGGTGTCGCTCAGGTTGAGCAGGGAGCGGAGTTTCTCGGCCCAGGTGAAGGATTCGCCCTTGGGGCCCAGGGCCGGGTTGCGGCGGCATTGCAGGTGAATGCCGCCGATGAACAGCGCGGTGAGCATGATGGCGGGCAGGATGCCGGACACGAAGAGCGCGCCGATGGACTGCTCGGTCAGCACGCCGTAGATGATGAGCACCACGGACGGGGGCATGATCATGCCCAGGCCGCCGCCCGACGCCACCGAGGCCGCCGCCAGGGAGTTGGCGTAGCCGTAGCGCTTCATCTCCGGGATGCCCACGGTGGACATGGTGGCCGCCGTGGCCGGGCTGGAGCCGCAGACCGCGCCGAAGGCCGTGCAGGCCGAGACCGTGGCCATGGCCAGGCCGCCCCGGACCTCGCCCAGGAAGTGGTAGGCCGTGCTGTACAGCCGCTTGGAGATGCCCGAGTTGAAGGCGATCTGCCCCATCAGGATGAACAGGGGGATGGTGGACAGCTCGTAGGAGGCGAAGGCGTCGTAGATGTTGCGGCTCATGAGGTTGAGCCCGCCCTTCCAGGAGGTGAGCAGGGAGAACCCGACGAAGCCCACCAGCATCATGACGTAGGCCACGGGCATGCGGGTCATGAACAGGACCACCATGATGAGGATGCCGATCACGCCGGCCATAGTCGGGTCCATGTTACGCCTCGCCGCCTTTGAGAAATTTCACGATGTCCGCCGCCAGGCACAGGGTGTAGACCAGGAAGCCGAAGGCCAGCAGGTAGACGACCATGTATTCCGGCAGCTCCAGGTTCATGGAGACCTCGCCGGACTCGGCCAGGGTGGAGCCGTAGAGGAACATGCGCCAGGTGATGATCCCGACCAGGAACAGGGTGGCCGAGGTGGTCAGGAGCCCCAGGGCCCGGCGGGTCCGGCGCGAGAAGTGGCGGACCAGGATCTCCACGCCGATGTGGCTCTTCTGGTAGTGGGCGTAGGGCAGGGCGAAGCCGACCACCACGATGCCCAGGATGGTCACGATCTCCTCGCTGCCGAAGACCGGGGTGTTGAACGCCCCGCGCATGAAAACGTCCGCGCCGGTCAGGAGCGCCATGCCCATGAGGCAGGCGGCCGCGATCCGGCGCATGGCCGCCTCGATCCGGTCGAGGGGGCTTTTCTTCCTTTCTTCCATTGTTCCTCTTTCCTTGGGTTCCGAAGGGGCGGCGGAGCGGGCCGGGCCCGCTCCGCCGTCCGGTTATTTCAGGGTGGAGAGCGTGTAGTCGAGAATGGCCTTGCCGTCGAGCCCGCGCCCGTCGGCCTCGGCCACCCAGCCGTCCAGCACGGGCCGGGCCGCCTTGACCCAGCGGGCCGACTCCTCGGGGGTGAGTTGGACGATCCTGCCGCCCTGGTCGAGCAGGAACTGCCGCCCGGCCACGTCGTTCTCGTCCCAGGCCGCCGCGTGCTTCGCGGCCCATTCCTTGTTCAGGGCGCGGATGGCGGCCTGGCTATCGGGGTCCAGGGCGTTCCACTTGCCCTTGTTCATGACGATGAAGAAGACCGTGGTGTAGGCCACGTCGAACGAGTCCGTGCCGAACTTGCAGACCTCGCCGAGCTTGAAGGACTTGTTGGACTCGATGGGGTGCATGGACCCGTCCACCACGCCCTTTTGCAGGAGCTGGTAGTTCTCGGCCATGGACTTGGCCACCGGGGTGCCGCCCAGGGCTGCCACCAGCTTGGCGGAGTTGCCGGTGGAGCGGATCTTGAGCCCCTGCATGTCCTCCAGAGAGGTCACGGGCTTGCCGACGGTGAAGAGCAGGCCGGGACCGTGGGCGTGGAAGTACATGACTTCCACGTCGTCCAGTTCGGCGGGCTTGAACTTCTCGTGGACCGCGTTGGCCGTGGCCGTGGCCTGGGCCGCGGTCTTGTAGCCCAGCGGCAGGTCCACGGCGGCCATGACCGGGAACCGGCCGCGCGAGTACGCCAGGCAGGAGAAGCCGATGTCGGAGATGCCTTCGACCACGCCGTCGTAACACTGGGGGGCCTTGGTCAGGGTCTGGCCGGGGTAGTATTCCACCACGACCTTGCCGCCCGTGCGCTTCTCCACTTCCTTGCACCACTCCTCGGCCAGTTGGGACTGGAGATTGGCGGGCGGGAAGAAGGTGGAGTAGGTCAGCCGGGTCTGGGCCGATGCGGCGGCCGCCAGCATCAGGCAGGCCATGGCGGTGGCCGTGAGCGTCGTCAGAAGTCTGTTCATCGTTGCCTCCGGGAAGGGTCAGGGGTCCGAGGAGGAGCCGCGGCTCCCCCCGTATATATGCGAAACCGCCTCCCGCCCGGACGGATGGGAGGCGGCTGTTCCCCTACTGGGCCTTGGTCATCTCGGCCTTGATGAAGTCGACCACGGCCGCGCCGTCGATCTTCTTTTCCGCAACGGTCTTGACGTACTGGTCCATGACCGGCTGGGCGGCCTTGGCCCAGGCGGCGGACTCGGCGTCGGACAGGGCGATGAACTTGCCCCCCTGGTCGAGCAGGTACTGGCGGCCGAGCGCGTCGGCGTCGTCCCAGGCCGCGCCGTGCCTGTCGGCCCATTCCTTGTTGATCTGCATGATGGCGGCCTGGACGTCGGGATCGAGGGCGTTCCACTTGTCCTTGTTCATGACCACGAAGAAGGTGGTGGTGTAGGCCACGGAGAAGGACTCGGTGCCGAACTTGACCACCTCGGCCAGCTTCCAGCCCTTGTTGGACTCCACCGGGTGGATGGAGCCGTCCACGATGCCGCGCTGGAGGGACTGGTAGGTCTCGGACATGGGCTTGGCCACCGGAGTGCCGCCCAGGGCCTCGACGAGCAGGGCGGAGTTGCCGGTGGAGCGGATTTTGAGCCCCTTGAGGTCGGCCATGGCGGCCACCGGCTTTTCGGTGGTGAAGAGCAGGCCCGGGCCGTGGGCGTGGAAATACATGGGCTGGACGTCCGAGAGCTCCTCGGGCTTGAAATGCTCGTAGACCGCGTTGGCCACGCGGGTGGCCTGTGCGCCGGTGCGATAGCCCAGCGGCAGGTCGATGGCGGCCATGACCGGGAACCGGCCGCGCGAGTATGCCAGGCAGGACATGCCGATGTCGGAGATGCCCTCGACCACGCCGTCGTAGTTCTGGTGGGCCTTGGACAGGGTGGAGCCGGGGAAGTAGTCGATCCGCACCTTGCCGTTCGTCCGTTTTTCCACCTCGCGGCACCACTGCTCGGCCAGTTGGGACTGGATGTGGGTGGGCGGGAAGAAGTTGGAGTAGGTCAGCTTGACGGGGCCTCCGGCCAGGGCCGTGACGGCGAATCCGAGCAGGCAGGCGCAGGCGGACAGGATCAGGGTCGTTTTCTTCATGATATGTCTCGCAGCGTTACGGGTTATGGAAACCGGTCGGCCGGGCCGCCGGGAGTCAGCCGTTCTTGGCGCCGTTCGCAAGGGCCAGGGCGATGGCCGCCCGGCGCACGTCCCCGATGGTCAGGACCTGGGTGCCCAAGGTCCGGTGGATCAGGAATCCCTCGAACAGGGCGGTATTCAGCGCGCCGATCTTCTCGGGCGGGAAGTCCGTCCGGACGTGGGCGCGCACCAGGTCGGCGAAGATCTGGTTGGAGAGCCGGTAGATGGACTTGTTCATCAGCTTCTTGAGAATCTCGCTGTGGGCGGAGTGGATGGTGAATTCCAGGAAGATGGACGACCAGTTGCGGTCGTTGATGATGGTCTCCAGGAAGTCCCAGATGATGTTCATGGCCTCTTCCAGGTCGTGCGCGCCCGAGACCTTGGGATCGCGCGCGTCCCGGTATTCCCGGAGCTTGCGCTCCACGATCTGGAGGAAGAGCTCGTCCTTGCTGTCCCAGTGGCGGTAGAAGCTGCCCTTGGCGTACCCGGCGTTCTCGGTGATCTCGGCCACCGAGGTCTGGGTGAACCCCTTGGTGCCGAACAGCTCCACGGCCGAGGCCATGAGCTCGTCCATGGTCTGCTGGGACTTTTCCTGCTGTTTTTTCGCCATGCTCCATTCTCCGTGGCCGGATCGCTCCTTTTGCGGAGCGGGAAAGCCGGGGCGTAAAATGACCTACGGTCAAAAAATGACCTGCGGTCACTTTTGGAAGTCCCTGCTAGCATGGGGGCAAAGAGGGTGTCAAGCGGGGAGGGGCGGATCGGACGGGATTCCGCCCGGTTCCGGGCGGGTAATCGGCGCGCGCGTTCGGGGGGGGGGAGGAAAAACGGTCGGCCGACGGGCCGGGTCACTCCGCGTCCAGGGTCTCCAGGTTTACGCCGGTGGTCTCGATGCGGAAGAGCCAGGTCACGGCCGCGCCGAGCAGGGAGGTGCCCACCAGGATGGAGAGGATGGTCCCGGTGCCCAGGTCGGCCAGGAGGATGGGGAAGAGGAAGGCCGTGGCCGCCGCGCCCGCCTTGGCCGTGGAGGCGGCCACGCCCGAGCCGAGCCCCCGGATGGCGGTGGGGAAGACCTCGCCCGCCAGCAGGTAGGTCATGGCGTTGGGCCCGAGGTTGGTCATGAAGCTGAAGAGCATGAACCCGCAGAAGAGCAGGACCGTGCGCTCCGTCCCGGCGGTTTGGAGGGAGAGGGCGGCCAGGAGCAGCCCGGCCGCGCAGCCGACGAAGCCGATGACCTGGAGGCGGATGCGGCCGACCCGGTCGGCCAGGAGCACGGCCGCGACGATGCCGACCAGGAGGAGCAGGTCGATGAACGCCGCGCCCCTGGCCGCGCTCATCTCGTTGTGGATGACGTCCGCCAGGTTGCGCGCGTACCTGGCCTTGGCCCCGATGACCGAGGCCAGGATGGTGGGCGTGAAGATGCCGATGCCGTAGGTGCCGAGGTCCTGGAGGAACCAGGGCACGGCCGCCAGGATGGTGGCCCGGCGGTGGCGGCGGGAGAACAGGGCCCGGAATCCCCGGCCGCAGCGGAATGAGGCGCGGGGCGGCGGGGCCAGGGCGATCTCGGCCGGATAGGGCGGGTCGCGCCGGAGCAGCCGCCTGACCGCCTCCTCGGCCTCGCCCATGCGGCCCCTGGAGGCCAGCCAGGGCGCGGAGTCGGTGATGAAGAGCCGGGCCCCCATCACGAGCAGGGCCGGGACCACGGCCGTGGCGTACATCCAGCGCCAGGCGGTCAGCCCGCCCATGTCCTCCAGGATGAGGTAGCCCACGGCGGTGCCGACCAGCGCGCCCACGGCCTGGAACCCGAAGGCCCCGAGGACCAGCCGTCCGCGCATGGCGCTGGGGATGGACTCCGAGATGACCATGTGCGCCGTGGGATAGTCGCATCCCAGCGAGAGGCCCACCCCGAACAGGGCGGCCAGCAGGAATTCATAGGTGGGGCTGTAGACCAGGAGGGCCAGGCACAGGGCGAACAGGGCCATCTCCACGATGAACATGGTCTTGCGTCCGAACCGGTCGGCCAGGCCGCCCAGGGCCGTGGCCCCGATGAGGATGCCCACCAGGGGCATGGCCCCCACAGCGCCCTTTTCCGCCGGGCCCAGGCCGAACTCGCGGACGATCAGGGGCAGGGCCACGCCGGTCATGAAGACCACCAGCCCCTCGAAGAACTTGCCCGCCGAGGCCAGCGCCCAGATGCGCCACTGCATACCGGTCATGGGCGTGGCCGGGGAGGGGGTGCCGTCCCGCCAGAGCGGGGTCTCGTCGATGTAGTCCTGGACGGTGCGGGGGGCGTCCGGCTGTCGGGGCGTGCTCACGGTTCCGCCTTGGGGGCTTTGGGTTGGGCCGTGCGTGGGGTGGCGGCATGGAATGTGGCCCGGAAACGGGGAGCGCGTCAAGGGGGGGGCGCGTCCGGCGCCGGTGAGGCGCATGCAAATTGTCACCGGACCGTAACACGGCGACCACGTCGAGGGTGTATGCTCCCCCTCGTTCGGCCGAGGTGCCGGACCCATCCCGAGGAGGTGGACGTTTATGAAAGGGCATCAGGAATTCGCCGAAAACGACGGCGTGGAGACGAAGGACGTTCGGCACTGTTCCGTGTGTTTCGCCGTCATCCCCAAGGGCGCGCCCGCGCGCCGTTCCCTGGAAGGACACTGCTACTGCGAGCAATGCAGCAAGGGATTCTTCAAGGAAGTCAACCTGCGGGGGCTGCGGCAGGACTGCTGCCGGTTGCCCCGTGAAGAGCAACTCCCGGCCTGACGGCCGCTCTCTCCAATTCCCGGCCCGGCGCTTCAGGCCTTGCGGGGCAGCGTGACGGTGACCACCGTTCCCTGGCCCTCCGCGCTGTGCATGGTCACGTCGCCGCCGTGCCGCCGGGCGATGAGCCGGGCGCTGTAGGCCCCGAGCCCGGTGCCCTCCCGCTTGTTCATGGTCACGTGCTTGCCGAAGAAGGTATCCCGGATGGCCGCGGGCACCACGCCCGCGTTGCGGATGCTGACGCACGCCTCGCCGTTGGCCGTCACATCCATGGTCACCGGCCTGCCCCCGTACGCGTCCAGCGCATTGCGCAGCAGGTTGCAGAACAGGATGTAGACCAGGGTGCGGTCGGCCCGGATGCGCACCTCGGCCGTCTCGTCCGGCGGTGATCCGGCCTGGGTGACGCGCACGCCGCCCGGCTCCCCGCCCCCCGGGGGCAGACGCCGCGCCAGGCTGCGGAGCAGGGCCAGCAGATCGAATTCCTGGCGTCGGAGCTCGCAGGTCCCGGTTTCCAGCCGGTACAGGGTCAGGGGCCGACCGATCACGTCGAGCATGACGTCTCCCGCGTCCTCCACGGTTTCGAGCAGCTCCTTCTGGTCCGGCGTGAGGTTGTCCGCCTCGCGCAGACGCCGGGGGACGCCGATGATGCCTTTCAGGAGCGGACGCATGTCCTGGCCGACGATGCGGGCCATGTCCTCCCCGCGCCCGTCCAGGGCCTTGCGCCGGGTGACGTCGAGTCCCAGGCAGACGTATTCCGTGACGGCCCCGTGGTCATCCCGGATGGACGAGCCGGTCCATTCGATCCAGACGGGAACGCCGTCCCGCCCGCGCAATTCCATCTCCAGCTCCAGCCGGGTCCCGCCCCTCAGGAACGCCTCAATGGCGGCCTTTGCCGTTTCGCCTCCGCCCTGCGACTCGAAGATCGCGTCCAGGGACCGCCCCACGACGTCGTTGCCGTCCGCGCCCAGGTGGTCGGTGGCGTACCGGTTGGCGAAGGCGACCGCGCCTTCGTCGTTCAGCCGGAGCACCAGGCACCGGGAATTCTCCACCAGGCCGCGGCAGAGGGCGCGGCTGTGCGTCAGGTCCTGCTCCAGGGCCTTTCGCCTGCCGATCTCGCGCACCGAGGCCCTGACGCCGAGGTTCACGCCGCCTTCGCCGCGCACGGGCACGCTGTTGAAGGCGATCCAGCGGGTCCGGCCCTGGGCGTCCTGGATGCGGCAGTCGAACTGCATGGGCTTTTGCAGGCTTTCCAGGGAAGAAAAGCGGTTGAGGACGGCCTCACGGTCCTCGGGGTGGACCAGGGTGCGAAAGAGCCGGGGGTCGGCCATGAACGCCTCGGGCGGGTAGCCGGTGATTCCCTCGCAGGCCGGGGACACGTATTCATACCGGCCGTCCGGCTTCATCCAGTATTCCCAGTTGTGGGTGAAAAGGGCAACCGTGCGGTAACGCTCCTCGCTCCTGGCGAGTTTTTCCGCCGACTGGCGCATCTGCCGCAGGAGCGGGCCGATATTGTAGACGCCCGCGAAAATCAGCGCCGAAATGGCCAGTCCGAGCAGTTCGTACCCCAGGGGAGCGCTGTCGCCGCTGCGATAGAGGGTGACCACGGAGTGCAGACGGCGAAAGGCCATGGCGAAGATGCCGGCCGAGAGCAGGAGCCACGCCCGGTTGCGTCCGGTGTCGGCGATGAGCCTCAGCGCCAGGACGCCTGCGGCGAATTGGAGAAGGGTGGAGGTGATGCCGATGAAATACATGCGCTGCTCCTCCGCCGTGTTCGAGTTTGCAAGGCGAGGCTACCCTGATTCGCAATGTCGTGTCACTGAAAAATAAATGGGGAGAGACGGCATATCCGGCAAAGTTATAATATCCCTCCAATTCGTCTCCGATTAACGTCAGAGCAGGTTTCCCCGTAATACCAAGTTGAGGAGGAGTCATGCTCAAGAATATGCGATTGGGATTGAAATTGGGATTGGGGTTCGCGTTGGTGCTGGTCCTGTCCGCCGTTGTGTCGGCCATCAGCTATGTGGGGATTTCGAACATCGAGACGCAGGTCGCCAGGGCCGAAGGCGCGAACAATCTGGTGCGGCTCGTCCTCGAAGCGCGCAGGCAGGAGAAGAACTACATACTCCGCAAGGATCAGCAGAGCCTGGACAAGCGTGCCGAGCATGTCAAAGATTACCTGGCTGGCTCCGAGGCGCTGGCCAATATGTTCGATGAAGGGAAGGACAAGGAGCAGCTCGGTCAGGCGCTGAAGGCCATCAAGGACTACGACGGCGCCTTCCTCGCCTACTATGACGCCGAGAAGGGCAAGGTCCAGGCCATGTCCGCCATGCGCGAGAGCGCCCGCCGCGCCCTGGACGTGACCGAGGAGCTGCGGGCCGGGCAGAAGCTCCAGCTCAAGGCGCTCCTGGATTCCGGCACGGCGAGCAAGGCGGACCTGGAGGACAAGATCGCCAAGGCGGACGACGCCAACCGGATGATCAAGTTGTTCGTGGACGCCCGCAAGCTCGAGAAGGAATACATCATTTCCGGGAATGCCGACCACCTCAATGAGAACAAGGGAGACCTGAGCAATATCCTCGATACCATCGCGAGCCTGAAGAAGCGGTTCCAAAATCCGCAGAATCTCGCCCAACTGGACGCCGTGGAAAAGAGCGTGGGCGAGTATCAGACGGAACGCGACACGTTCGTCAAGCTCATGGCCGAGCAGGACTCGGTCACCAAGACCATGGTCGCCACGGCCCGCGAGGCCGTCGCGGTCTGCAACGCCGTCCGCGATGAGCAGAATGCGCAAATGCATGACGTGATGCGCAGCGTCAACCTGTTCACCCTGATTATCACCGCAGCGTCCCTGATCATCGGCATTCTCGCGGCCATCTTCCTCACCCGGGGCATCACCGGCCCGGTGGGCAAGGGCGTCCGTTTCGCCGAACGCATGGCCGAAGGCGACTTCACCCGCACCCTGGACATCGAGCAGAAGGACGAGATCGGGGTTCTGGCCGGGGCGCTCAACGACATGGTCATCCGGCTGCGCGGGGTGGTAGCCGAGGTGGGCGGCGCCACGGACAACATCGCGGCGGGCAGCGAGGAGCTCTCCGCCTCGGCCGAAAGCCTGTCCCAGGGCGCCACGGAGCAGGCCGCCTCTATCGAGGAGGTATCCTCCTCCATGGAACAGATGGCCGCCAACATCAGCCAGAACGCGGACAACGCTCGGCAGACCGAGATCCTGGCCAACAAGGCGTCCACCGACGCACGGGAGAGCGGTCAGGCCGTGGCCCATACCGTGGAGGCCATGCGGAGCATCGCCGAGAAGATATCCATTATCGAGGAGATCGCCCGCCAGACCAACCTGCTCGCCCTGAACGCCGCCATCGAGGCCGCCCGCGCGGGCGAGCACGGCAAGGGCTTCGCCGTGGTGGCCGCCGAGGTGCGCAAGCTGGCCGAGCGCAGCGGCACGGCCGCGGGCGAGATCAGCGAGCTGTCGAGCAACAGCGTGGCCGTGGCCGAAAAGGCCGGAGCCATGCTCGGCGCACTGGTCCCGGACATCGAAAAGACGGCGGCTCTGGTCCAGGAGATCACGGCAGCCAGCAACGAGCAGAACGCCGGGGCCTCCCAGATCAACACGGCCATCAGCCAGCTCGATTCCGTGATCCAGCAGAACGCGTCCGCCTCCGAGGAAATGGCGTCCACCAGCGAGGAACTCTCGGCTCAGGGTCAGCAGTTGCAGGCCACCATGTCCTTCTTCAAGGTCGACGCCATTGCGGGCGGGGAGCCCAGGGCGCGGTCGCGCAAGCCGTCGAAGGTGACGGTCAAGCGCAAGGCTGCGGCGGCCCTGCCCCCGTCCTCGCCCCGTCCGGCGGCCAAGGCCCCGGCGTCGGGGGCGGGCGGGTTCGACATGAACCTGGCCGATGACGAGGGCGACGGAGAGTTCGAGCGGTTCTAGCCCGCTCGGCGTGAACGACGACAACAGGGGCGGCCGCGAGGCCGCCTCTTTTCGTCCGGGCTAGAGCGATTCGATGAGCGCCGCCATCTTCCGGCCCACGGATTCGGGCGAGAAGCGGCGCATGTCGCGGACGGCGTTTTCCGTGACCGAGGCCGGGTAGGCCCGGCGGGCGACCTTGGTCATCAGGTAGGCGAAGTGGGCCCGGTCGACGTCGGCCCAGCGCATGGACCGGGTGAACAGGGGCAGGCGGTCGCACATCTCCTCGGAGACCGGGACGAGCGTGAAGGCCGCCGGGAAGCTGTTCGCCTCGTTCATGAAGAACATGTTGCCGGAATAGCCCGTGGCGATGACCGGCTTGCCCAGGCTCATGGCGTCGGACAGGGAGAGCCCCCAGGCCTCGGCGTGGTGCGTGCTGACGTAGGCGTCGCAGGCCCCGTGCAGGGCGGCCATCTCGCCCGCCGAGAGGTCGTCGCGGATGCCGACCACGCCGGGCAGGGATTCGATGTCCCAGAAGCTCCGGTACTGCTTCACCACCAGCCGGACGTCGGTCCTGCCCCGGAAGGTCGCGAGGAAGATTTCCAGCAGCCCTTTCAGGTCCTTGCGCGGGTTCACGCTGTCGCAGACGGTGTAGAAGCGGAAGGCGCGGTCCGGGCCGAGCAGGGTCCGGATGCGTTCCCGGTCGGCCTCGGACGGCTCCGGGACGCGCACGATGTGGGGCACGACGTCCACGTTGGCGAACCCGGCGTCGGCCAGGGCGTTGCGCGAGAAGGGGGAGCAGGTCCAGACCCGGTCGAAGCCGGAGAGCTGCTCGGCGTAGGAGGCCGGGAGGGTCTCGGTCTCCCAGACGCAGTAGGCGATCAACCGCTTGCCCGCATGGGCCCGGACCCACTCGGGGTAGAAGAACGGGTCGTCGTGGACGACGATGACGTCGGCCGCCTCCGGGGTGGAAACGAAGGCCACCCCGGCGTCGCGCATGGCCGCGATGTTCGCCTCCCCCGCGGTGCGATGGCTGATGTAGTGGCTGGTGTGGTAGAAAACCTTTCTGCCGGTCATCCCGTCTCCAAAGCGCTTCCGGGCGGCCCCTCCGGCCGTCCGCCCTTGGTTCACATACCCGAGAGCGCCGGTTTTCTCAACGCTTCCCGAGGCGGGGAGGAAGGACCGCACTGGAAAAGGGGGTCGGTTTCAACAGCCGGGACGGCCGCGACGGCCGCCAACCGAACCGGCAGCGAAAACGCGACGCCTACCAGAACCTGGACCGGCTCAACCACGTCGTGGAGGCGGAAAACGACGCACACGATTTCTTCACCAAGGGGTTGGACGACTGGCGAAAGGGCGTGACCGGCAAAGACCCGTCCGGGGACGCCACCAATCTCAAGAAGCAATTCGACGACTACGAGCGGTCCATGCTCGCCACGTTGCCCACGGGCGGCAGGCGGCACACCGCGCTGTCCGAGTCGCTCCCGAAGATCAAGGACGCCTTCCTCAAGCAGGGCCACCAGTTCGCCGTGGACAAGCTCAACGAGCGGTCCCGCACCGTGCTCGACAAGGGCTTGCAGCGGATTGCCAAGGGCGCGCTCGGGGCCAAGGATGAAAGGGACGTCCAGGCCCACGACGGCGCGGCCTTCGACCTCATCAACAAGTACGTGCTGTCCGAGGCCAAATTTGACGAGAAGGATGCCGACGATATGTACGGCAGGTACTTGGGGTATGCGGGCGTCGATTTGGAGAAGGCGCGAACTAAGGAAGATGTTGATATTCCGGGAGCCAAGCCTGGATTCAAGATGGAAGATGCCATCATGCTGGCGGAGAATGACACCGGCACTGCAAGTGATGCAGTTGGTGAGCAAAAGGTAGAATCCCCAAAAGAACCAAACCTAAAACCAGATGAGGGTGTGAAAAAGGTGGAGGACCATAATAAGTCCGTGCCGGATAAGGATGCCAAGTCGAAAAGCGAAAAAGGAAAAGTTAAGAAATTTAATCGGTTAAAACCTGTTGAAATGGCTTCAAGTAAAGAGGTGAAAGAACGCCTCAAAAAACGCGAGGTTTATCGCGAAAAGCCTTACGACAATGATGGTGCGAAGAATTGTACCATTGGATATGGACATTTATTGCATCGGGGGAGCCTGCACACAAGAAGACTATGACAAGTACAAGGATGGCTGGTCTAAAGAGAAGGCTCAAGAAATGTTTGAAAATGATGTGAAAACACACGAGGAGATCGTCAAAAAATATGTAAAAGTGGATTTGTCGCAAGGAGAGTATGATGCCTTGACACATTTCGTTTTTAACGTAGGGGGAATCTGGATTTAAGACATCAACTTTGCTAAAGAAACTCAACTCAGGCAACTATGATGGGGTCCCCGATGAAATGAGGCGGTGGAATAAAGGCACCGTGGACGGTGAAAAGGTCGTAATTGATGGACTTAAAAATCGAAGAGAGGATGAGGTTGAAATTTATAATAAGAAATAGATTTTGGTTAGGTTGGTTACTGTGTCTCGCGATCTGTCCTTTCGCCTTTGCACAACAGCAGGCAGATAATGCTTCATCATCCCATTCAGTACGAGATCCGTTATCTGATTGCAGTATGGCTGAGATAGACCGACAAATGGACGCAATAATCGATAAGATCAAATCTGAATATGCAGATGATAAGCTTTTTTTAAAAAAATTGGATGAGGCACAATCTGCATGGGAGGCATACAGGGAAGCCTTTCTTTTATCGATTTATCCTGAGGATGACGCTCGTGCTATGTATGGCAGCGACTTTGACGCCTGTTGGTGTTTTCAATACACCGCAAAAACAAAAGAACGAATTAAAGAGCTTCAAATGTGGTTGGACAAGGTTGAAGAAGGTGACGTTTGTTCTGGCAGTGTCCGATTTAACTAAACATACTTCAAAGACAAAACTGTGTTTCTTACAATCCTTTAAGAGAGCCGCCAGCATTCCGCCAGCGGCTCTTTTCTTATCTCTCAAACTCAACCCCGCACTGGTTGCAATGCCAGAGCCCTATTACGTGTCGGTCAATGTGTTCACCGACTTGATTGCCGACCGTAGCTCCGGCGAAGAATCCCGCAAAGGCTCCGGCGAGGGCTCCGGTAATGGCTCCCATTCCTGTGCCGATGACAGGTGTAAAATACGAACCGACAATGGCTCCGTACATGGCCCCACTTGAGGCACTGGCGTATCCTGCCGCGCCTCCGGCGACTCCGCCGACAGCTGTCCCCAGCTTCTGAGTTTTGTTGACCAGAACGACGTGCGTATCACAATTGCAGTTCGGGCATTTGGGTATCTCGTTTTCCATATTTTCCTCGTTCATGTTTGTGATTATTCGACTAGCGCACCACGAAGCATCGCGAACATTGCCGGAGCCAGTTCGGATAGGTCGCTGATGGTACGACTGTGATCCGGAAGCAGTTTAGAGATGGCCTCAGACATGATGCCCAGGCCGTATATCTCGATGCCGAACCGTCTGCCTTCTTCAATGGCATTGAAGGCGACGTTGAATGAATCGGGATCGCCATCCGTCAGGATGAGGATGATTTTTCGGCTTTCTGGGAGCGGGTAAACCTGCTGCAGGACCCACCAGAGCGCTTCGCCCAGGGGGGGGTGCAACCCGCTGCGCTCAGGCCGAAGTTTTTATGCAACCTTTCGCCGTGCCTCAGGACCGGGCAGACCGTGGGACCTTGATCGTTCCCATTGCCCCTGTCAGTTGGTGTACCCGCCGGGAAGGCTGTGACGGCCACGTTGATGCCGTCAATGGAATCCAAGGCCGTTGCCACGGCATGGCAGACTTGTGTTGTCAACACGATGCGCCGCCGCATGGAGCCCGAGCACGCTCGCCACCATGGGTAGCGATCTCATGATGAGGTTGTTGGTCATGGCAATCACCACAACCCATGGCTGTCGATACGATGCCCATGTGCTGCCTCGCCCACCATGACGGTTTGGGGCACTTTAACCGCCTTTTCCTCGGGAATCGGCGGGACGGTCTGTTCAAGCAACCCAATGAGGATATCGGAGGCGTCCTGACCTTCGAGAATCTTCTGCCCGTGCGCCACGAGCGTTGCGGGATCGCGAAGGAGTGAGACCACCCCCTGGAGCAGGAGCAGCGCACTCCCCTCAATGTGGCCACGTCGGGGCATACGATTGAAGGCCGTTTCCAGAAGATCCACCACGGGCATGACGCGGGGCTCGACAAAGCTCAAACCAGCTAGTTTGGCATGGATGGAACGCAGGGGCGAAAGAGCCTTATGAGTCACCTTGTCCTTGCCCTCGAAGCAACGATGCCAGGTGTCTGTGGCTGCCTTGGCGACCTCGCCGAAAAGCGTGCCGCCGAGGTCCTGGACCTCCTCATGCAGTCCCTGATGAACGGCGTCACCTGCCGGGGGCAGCAGCTTGAACATCTGCCACTTGAACCCGATGTGACTGCGGACATAATCCGCACTGACCGTCGAGGCACTGATAAGCCGTTCCCAGCCCGGATGCAGAGATATCCAGTCGCGGACCGCTTCGTCGTAGCGATTGAGAAACTGATCCTTGGCGGCAAGGAAATCGTCTCGAATAACGCTCAGTTCGGCCACGATGTCGTCGGCCCTGTCCTCAGGAATGGCCCAGCCGCCAAGGAAGCGAACGCCAGTCCTATCCAGAAGGTTCACGGCGCGGGCCTTGAGGGTGGCGAAGATGCGCAGCTCCTGCGGATTGCAGGCCTTTTTGCTGCCCAGCGAAGCCAAGTCTTCCGGCGGCAGTTGCGCACCGCCGAAGTCGGCAGGCGTCAGCTTCTTGCGGGCGGTCCAGATGCTCACGTCCAGGTTCAGGGCCATCAGATGGTCGAGCACGGTGATGTCGGTATTCATCATTTTTCATTCTCCTCTTGTTGCGGGAAGATGCGTTGGGCCAGCTCATGCAGCACGGCCCTGGTTTCCGGGGTGGCGCGATAGCCCAGAGCGCGGTCAAGTGCGTAAGTGATGGGTTGGATGCCCTGCCGGGCAAGCGGCTGGAATCGGACGGTCAAATCCGCCCAACGGATTAAGGTCCGAGTCGAGAAGGTCACTTCGATGGTGTCACGGAAATTGCCATCGGCCTCGCCCATAAAGAGCTTGCGCACCTCGTTGGCGAATTCGACCATTTTGCTGCGCACGTCTGAGGGAAGTCCCGGAGCTTTGCGATGCAGCAATTCCCGCTCTGCCTTGGGGCTCGGATAGCCGATTACGCAAAGCCAGAATCTATCCATAAAGGCGAGGTTTTGCCGGAGAGTCCCCTGGTAGAGCCCGGTCTCATCGGTCCCGCCGTTGGTGTTGGCAGTGGCCGCAAACCGGAATAGCGGATGCGGCTTGATGACCTCCCCTCCGTTTTCAGGGATACACAGCGGATCGCCATCCAGGATGCCGTTCAGACCAGCAGCGGTCGCCGGGTCTAGCAGGTCGATTTCGTTGAGCAGGAAAAGGCCACCGAACTTCATGGCGAGCGCAAGCGGTCCGTACTGGAAGCTCATATTCGAGTCCTCCACGGTCAAGTGACCGACCATATCCGGGAACTCCAAACGCCCGTGCCCGGTGATGTCGAACACCGGGTAGTTCAGCTTGGCCGCAAGCTGCTTGATGAGGCTGGTCTTTCCACTTCCTGCGGGGCCAAAGACGTACAGAGGATCGGACGAGCCCATGAACCACACGACCGCATCGCGGCTGGAGTCGTGGAACAGGTATTCCGAGTTGAGTTCTGGGGTAAACGAGCACGGGGCCGCAAATCCGCGCACTTTTCGCTTGGACTTTTTGCCGCTGAAAATCTCTCCAGCGTCATGCTCGACGGGCTGGATGGCTTGTAATTCTTTCAGAATTTCACTCATACTCTTCTCCTTTGGAAAACAGAAAAGGCCCCATCCCGAATACGGGACAGGGCCTTTCAGCAGTCTCTGATTATTTTTTACATGCTAATTTTATTCAACAAACAGCCCGCCCAGGTCGCGATGACCATGCAGGACGCGCACAATGCGAACCGCGTCCTCATCGACTTTATACAATGCCAGGTAGGAACCGATGACGAGGTACCGCAAGCCGGGACGAATATCTTCACGCGCCGGGCCGAGTTGAGGATGGCGAGACAGCTGTTGGCACTTGGCGTCAATGGCATCGAGGACATCGTCCGCCGACTGCGGATCGTCCAAGGCAATATGACGCCAAATGTTGATCAAATCTTGTCGCGCCTTTTCAAGGCGTATGACGGGCAGCATCGGCTACAAGACACCCTTACGCGCTTCGGCCTTGATGTCTTCGATGGACTCCGGAGAAGCGTCACCGCTCATAACACCCTCGTCCCAAAACCGGCCAAGCAGTCGCTTGGCTTTCCATTCGCGCAACGCTTCGCGCACAACTTCACTGGAAGAGGCGTAGTCGCCACTGCCGACGGCCTGTTCAATCAGACGGGCTTGATCGCTCGTCAGGGATATGCTGATTTTTTCCATGATGGCCTCCAGCGCAAAAGTAGGATTTATTCATACTTTCGTCAATGCTCTCCCGGTCAGGCCGCTGCCTTCAGCGCTTTGTTGATTTTACCGACATACAGCCGGTCGTGTGGTTTGCCAGTCTTCTCGCACTGCTCTAAAGCGGCTTGAGCCTTGAGTTCATCGCCGGTTAATGAGGTCAACTTGTCCACCAACAAGGAGCGGTCGAGCGTCCTTCGGCCTGCTACAGTTGCGACCCGGAAACGGTGGTCTCCGGTTGAGATCCAGTCCTGTGTTCCGATCAAACTGTATGTCTGCCGGATACGTTCTTCAGCATCTGCGATGCGTTCTTCCAAGACGGTCTTTCGCTCCTTGAGCATGGCAAGTTCTTCCAGTTCCAGACCGCAGGCGGAATCCGAGGGGATGCTCACGGCCTGAAACTTAGGGCAGTCTGAATTGACCTCGCACCAGTCGCACAGAGGGTGGAACCCCCGGCAGTAGTCGAGGTCGTTCAACTCCAGGTTGCCAGATCGCACGTCTTCCACTGTTCGCCAGATGCCAACAGCTGTCTGTATGCAAGCCTCAAGCATGGTTTCGTCCGGAGGATAAGGGCCAAACGGTTTCACTTGGTCCATGGAAATGGAGAGCACCCAAGCCTCGATGTCCACGGCATCCTGAGTGTCAGGGAGGGCTACGCCGAACAGCCACTGTGCGACCTGTGGGAATGTCGCTCCAGCGAAGCCGGTGGGGTTGTGCTCTTCAGGAACAGTGAAGCATGACTTGTCCCAGCACGACTTGAGCAGCCCGACCTGGCCGTAGAGTTGTGCTTCGTATGAGGAGTACAGCGAGTCCGGGATACGCCCGTTGCTCTTCAGTTCCAGAATTCGCACGGCGGGCCGCTGTCCGCCCCAGATCAAGGTGAAGTCCAGATGTGCCTTGATGGGCACACCCCTCTGTTCCGTGGCGATCTCAAGCGGCGGCACCAGCTTTACGCCGGTGGCTGTGAGCACCTTTTCGATACCCATTTCCTGCCAGTGTCCGCGTTGCAGGACGACCTGCTTCCCGAGCATACGGGCCATATCCTCTGGAATAAGGCCGCTCACGGCGGTTGCGGCGGGAATGGCGGACATGCCGAGCTTGCTCGCCACAGCGGCACGCATG
>NZ_JAQUWN010000076.1 GCF_028692895.1 Pseudodesulfovibrio sp. | reverse complement strand
GCCGCTCCCGCCGCCCCGGCCGAGGCCGCCGCTCCCGCCGCCCCGGCGGAGGCCGCCGCGCCCGCCGCCGTTCCGGCCCAGGCCGACACCGCCGCCATCGAGGCCGTGGTCCGCCGCGAGGTCGCGCCCATCAAGCAGATGCTGCTCGAAATGCACGATGCCGGTCCCGGCGTGGTCGAGATCGTGGGCGGCATCGGCTGGATCTTCGGGCTGTTTGGCGTGGCCGCCTACGTAAAATCCCGCAAGTCCTGATTTTCTCCACATCTGGTGGATGTCCCGGCGTCCGGTCTTTGGATCGGGCGTCGACGTATTGTCCTGCCGCCGATTCTGTGCTAATTCCCCTACAAAACGAATCGTTATTTTCCGAAGTTCAATGAATCCGGGAAGTAGTCGGTTTGAAAATTCATTCAGCGGCTCGTTCGTTGCGGGTCGGCCCCTGGCCGACGGGACGCGCCGCACTGCGAGGATTACATGCGTCTGACGACTAGAAGCCGGTACGGAACCCGGATGGTCCTGGATATCGCCCAGCACGGCGGCGACGGCCCGGTCCGCATTCAGGACATCGCCCAGCGGCAGGGCGTGTCCGTCAAGTATTTGGAAAAACTGATCCGCAAGCTCAAGGACGCGGGGTTCGTCAAGAGCAAGCGCGGCCCGCGCGGCGGCCACTCCCTGGCCCGCCCCGCCTCGGAGATCCCCCTTGGCGAGGTGGTGCGCGTGCTGGAGGGCGACGGCTCCCTGGTGGAATGCCGTTCCGGCCGCGAGGGGTGTGACCGCATGGACGTCTGCCTGACCCGCCGTCTCTGGGTGGAGGCGGCCGAGGCCATGTACAGCCGGATGAACAGTTATTCCCTGGCCGACCTGCTGGCCGACGCCCGCCAGTGCCGGGAGCGGGACGCCTTGCCCATGCTCATGGACTGAGGTCCGGCCGGGCCGTCGGCGGGCCTGTTCCGCAAACACTTGTTTGACTCGAAAAAAGCCGGTAGGGTGGCATTGTCGGCGCATCCCCAGACCGAGGAGGAGCCATGGTCATTTCCCTTCGCGACCCGGTAAGCGGGTTGACCCACCTGATCGGCGCGGTCCTGGCCGTGCTGGGCACGGTGCTGCTCCTCGCGCGTGTGACCAATCCGGCCCTGCCGTGGCACATCGTCACCTTCTCCATCTTCGGCGGGGCCATGATCCTGCTGTTCACGGCCAGCACCCTCTATCACTGGCTGCCGGTCTCCGAGAAATGGGTCCGCTTCCTGCGCCGGGTGGACCACTCCATGATCTTCTTCTACATCGCGGCCACCTATACGCCCATCTGCCTCATTCCCCTGCGCGGGCCGTGGGGCTGGTCCCTGTTCGGGGTCATCTGGGGGCTGGCCGTCAGCGGCATCTTCATGAAGGTGTTCTGGCTGGGCGCGCCGCGCTGGCTTTCCACGGCCATCTACCTGGCCATGGGCTGGCTGGTGCTGGTGGGGATATATCCCCTGGTGCGCGGCCTTTCGGCCGGGGCCCTGGCCTGGCTGGTGGGCGGCGGCCTGGTCTATTCAGCCGGGGCGGTGATCTACGCCCTGAAGCGGCCAGATCCGTGGCCCAAACACTTCGGGTTTCACGAAATCTTCCACATCTTCGTCATCGGCGGCAGTTTTTGCCACTTCGTGGTCATGTACTGGTTCATCTAGGCGTTAACGCCAATAAAAAAGGCGTCCTCTCGCCGGGGACGCCTTTTTTTATTCCCCGCGCGGGGAGAATTCAGGATTCAAGCCAGGCCTGCGCCTCCTCCGTGGAGGTGAAGCGGCGATAGCTGGCCGAGCGGTTGGTCAGGGCCGTTTCTACCAGACGGGTGGTTTGCGGCCGGGACGGGGAGGAGAGCACGGCCAGGCGCAGGCCCAGAAAGGCGATATCCCGCTCCTCGAAATAACTGGCGAATTCCACGACGTCCAGTGGCGACAACTCCAGGATGAACTCCCGGTTGTCGACCAGTATCCGTGGCCGTTTTTTCTCCTGCGCCATGCGGACGATGGCGAGGCCCCAGTCGATCAGGGACTGGGCGTCGGTCACCGCGCCCGCCGTGAGGCAGTACAGGTGCGTCGGATTGACCGTGAAGCTCTGAGTGTAGTTCATGGGGGCGCGCCCGGTCTAGAAGGTCAGGACGGTGTAGCCCCGGACCATGTATGCGGACATGGGCGGATGGCCGGACATGCCCTCCAGCAAGGCGAGTCCGGCGTCCCTGACAGCGTCCAGGACCCCGAGCTTGGCCGAGCACGCCTTGCACGCGCCGTCGATGAGCCCCCGATCCTTGCACTGCATGTACAGCGCGTGGAAGGGGTTGCCCGCCTTTTCCAGCTCCGGGACGAGCTTGACCGAGGCCCCCTCGAAGACGATGACCACCTCGCTTCCCTTGTCGGCCATGTCCAGGGCGTTGAGCAGGACGTGGACGAAGCACATCAGTTCTCCGTTGAAGGCGTACAGGCAAAACATGGCAACTCCTTGCCGTTTGAAAAAAAAGGCTCCCGGGCGGTCGCCCGGAAGCCAGGATACCGTCGGTACTGTGTGTTAGTCAAAGGCCTTGTTCACGGTCCACTGCTTCCAGACCTTGCCCACCAGGTCCGGGCCGGGGGTGAGCACGGGCTTGCCGGGCCGCCAGCCGGACGGGGCGGCCTTGGCCCCCTTGCTCTCCCGTACGAGCTGGAAGGCCTGAATCTGGCGAAGGGTCTCGTCGACGTTGCGGCCCACCGGGGGCGTCAGGATCTCGAAGCCCTGGACCACGCCGTCCGGGTCGATGAGGAACCGGCCGCGCACGTCCACGCCACCGGCTTCGTCATACACGCCGTAAACCTTGCCCACGTTGCCGCCGCCGTCGGACAGCATGGGGAAGGGCACCTTGCCCTTGGTTATCATCCTGGAAAGTTCGTCGTCCTGCCACATCTTGTGTACGAACATGGAGTCCGTGCTCATGGACAGGACCTGGACGCCCAGCTTTTCAAATTCGTCGTGCTTCTCCGCGACCGCGGAGATTTCGGTGGCTCAGACGAAGGTGAAGTCGCCTGGGTAGAAGCAGAGGACGACCCACTTGCCGAGATAGTTGGACAACCGGACCGAGCCGAAGCCGCCGTCGACGAAGGCGGGGGCCGTGAAGTCGGGGGCCTTGCGGCCGATGCGGACCATGGGTTTCTCCTGGAGTTGGACGTTGGCGGAAGGCTGGGCCGGAGCCGGTTGCGGCTCCTCGACGGGACCGCTGGCCGGGCGCTCGCAGGAAACTCCTTGCGGTTCAGGCATGATAAACTCCTTTGTTGTTCATTTGAACAGTTCAGCCTGGGTCAGGTATATCTCCTGTTGCCGGAATCGGTCAATATCAATAGATAATGTCTATGTCTCTGATTGAGATGGCGCCGGGAGCAGGGGACGCACGGGGGAGGCGGCGATCCGCCCGGCGGGGAAGAGGCGGGGTCGGGCTTTCCCCGGCGGAGGGGGTGTTATCGGGCCAGGGCGCGGCTGCTTTCGAGTTCCATCTTCAATACGTTCAATTCTCTGAGAGCCTCGTCCTGGGCGTTCGAAACTCCTTGGGTGATCGACTTGACGATGCTTTCCGCGTCCGCCTTTCCATCCTCCTGCACGCATAACATAAACGTTTTTATTCTTGAGAGATATTCGTTGTATTCGTCGACGGCCCGGTTGTAGGACTCCAGGTCGGACACGAAAAAAACGGGCGGAGACGGCTTGAAACAATCCGAGGGTTCCCAGGAAGCATACGGTGCGACCGTCGTCATGCCGTAGGTCCCGCCCGCGGCGGCCGAGGGGATGAGGAGTGCGATGAAGAGGAAGGCGGCCGCTGTTTTGGCCATGACCCGCTCCTGTGAGGCGAAAGGGTGTCTCCATTCGTGAACGTGGTGATGATATCGCCTTCGCGATCAACGGGTCAAGCGGTGATCCGGGCCGGCGTCCGGCCGGGCGAGCGGAGCGGAGCCGCATCCCCATCCGTCCGGATGCGGGCATGTCGCATTGAGAAAATAATTGTTCATATCCGCGCTGCGGTGAAGTCGCGGCAATGGATCGTGCCTGGCCGGGGCCAGCATTCCAGCCGTTGGGTGATTCCGAAGCGCTGCGGCAAACCATGGAGTGACGGGCTGGCGACCATGCCGGAGCGCTGTCGGGCTGAAATCGGGAACGACAGCCTCCATGCATGGCGAAAGGCGCGTTGTCCTCATCGGACAAGATGTCTGACTACCTCGACAACCTGGGCATGGGGCGAAATAAAAGCCTTTGATCCCGGCATTCCGCCGGGATCAAAGGCTCGTCGTTTCAATGGTCGGGGCGAAGGGATTTGAACCCCCGGCATCCTGCTCCCAAAGCAGGCGCGCTACCGGTCTGCGCCACGCCCCGCCGGAAAACCGGTCTGCCTATCTACTGGAAAAGGCGCGGGAAGGCAAGGCCGCTCAGCCCAGGCCCACGCCCGGGATGGGCTCGCCGCAGCGCAGGCAGCGGCCGTCCCTGACCCTGGAGCCCGACGCGCTGAAGCCGGTCCTGTCGATGAGCAGCTCGCCGCATCCGGGGCAGAGGGTCTGTTGCCGGTCCGTGCCCGGCAGGTTGCCGATATACACGAATTTCAACCCCTTGGACTTGCCCATGGCGTAGGCTGCCTCCAGGCTGTCCCGGCCGGTGGCCGCCCGGTCGGTGAGCTTGTAATCCGGGTGGAAGCGGGAGATGTGCCACGGCGTGTCCGTGCCGACCTCCTTCGCCAGAAAGTCCGTGAGCCGGTCCAGTTCGCCCGGCGAGTCGTTCTTGCCGGGGATGAGCAGGGTGGTCACCTCCAGCCACCAGCCCAGGTCGTGCTTTATGTGCTTGAGGTTCTCCAGCACCGGCGCGAGCCGTCCGCCGGTCAGCTCGGCGTAGAAGGTCTCGGTGAAGCACTTGAGGTCCACGTTGATGGCGTGGATGTCGTCCCGCAGCTCGTCCAGGCACTCCCTGCTCATGAAGCCGTTGGAGACCATGATGTTCTTGAGCCCCCGCGCCTTGGCCAGCCGGGCCGAGTCCTGCATGAGCTCGAAGAAGATGGTCGGCTCGGAATAGGTGTAGGAGATGGAGGCGGCCCCGAGGCGCACGGCCTCGGCCACCAACTGCTCGGGCGTGGCGTCGCGCCCCTCGATGCGGCCGTCCTCGCCCGGCGGCTGGGAGAGGGTCCAGTTCTGGCAGAAGGCGCAGTGGAAGTTGCAGCCCATGGTGGCGAAGGAGTATGTGCGCGAGCCGGGCTGGAAGTGGTAGAGCGGCTTTTTCTCCACCGGGTCCAGGTTCAGGGCCGCGATGCGCCCGTAGTTCAGGGCGTAGAGGGCGCCGTCCCGGTTCTCGCGAACGCCGCATTTGCCGCGTTCGCCCGGCGGGATGGCGCAGAAATGGTTGCACAGACGGCATTGCGCCGCGCCGTTTCTCAGCGGTTTCCAGAGCCGCGCTTCCTGCATGGCTGCCTCCTCTCCTTTCCTCCCCGCCGCTTCCCGGCCTGTTCGCCGCTGGAGTCGGTTATTGCGACTCCTGGGTGGTCGTGGTGGTGGTCTGGGTGTCGGTGGCGTTGTTGTAGCTGGTGGTCGTGCTGGTCGAGCTGCTGTTGGCGGGCCAGTTGACGTTCGGGTTCACCGTGATGATGACCTTGTCGTACCAGTCCACGGGTTCGGGCGCGGGGGCGGCCTTGACGTTGATGGTCGAGTCCCCGGCCGCGTTGGCGCCGATGGTGGCGTTGCCCGTCTTATCGCCCTGGGCGGTGCCGAAGGCGGTGTCCTGCCGGTTCTTGGCCGTGTCCTTGTTCTCGAACTTCGCCCCGGCCAGGGCCAGGGAGAGCGTCAACAGGACAACGGCGGCGATGATGAACAGTCTGCCGAAAAGATTCATGGTTTCCTCCGTGCGGCCGTCGGTTTTCCCATATCTTGGAATGTAAGCATCCGCGCCGGAAATGGCAATGCAATTCGCGGACCGGCGTCCCGTAGCCGCAGGGGCAACTTGTCCCTTGAACTTGGACCGGCAACCATCTATAACCGGCACAACATCCTCAAGCGCACCAGGAGAGCATCATGAGCGAGAGCGCCAAACGGTCCCGTGCCTATACCGAAGCCGGGGTGGACATCGAGGCGGGCAACCGTTTCGTCGGCCGCATCAAGGAGATGGTGAAGTCCACCTTCACCCCGGGCGTGGCCACGGACATCGGCGGCTTCGGCGGCCTGTTCAAGCCCGAGATCGCGGGTATGGAGACCCCCATGCTGGTGGCCGGAACCGACGGCGTGGGCACCAAGCTCAAGCTCGCCTTCCTTTTCGACAGGCACGACACCGTGGGCATCGACCTTGTGGCCATGTCCGTCAACGATGTGCTCGTCCAGGGCGCGGCCCCGCTTTTCTTCCTCGACTATTTCGCCACCGGCAAGCTGGAGTCCGGCGTGGCCGAGCAGGTGGTGTCCGGCGTGTGCGAGGGCTGCCGCCAGTCCGCCTGCGCCCTGCTGGGCGGCGAGACCGCCGAGATGCCCGGCTTCTACCCGGACGGCGAGTACGACCTCTCCGGGTTCGCCGTGGGCCTGGTGGACGCGCCGAAGATGGTCACCGGCGAGCACGTGGCCCCCGGCGACGTGCTGGTCGGCCTCGGCTCCTCGGGCGTGCACTCCAACGGCTGGTCCCTGGTGCGCAAGCTCCTGGGCGAGTCCGGCCTCAAGGCCGACGACATTTTCCCCGGTACGGACCGTCCCGTGGCCGACGTGCTCATCGAGCCCACCCGCATCTACGTGAAGCCCGTGCTCGAACTGCTGAACAAGGTCGCGGTGAGGGGCATGGTACACGTTACCGGCGGCGGGTTCTACGACAACATCCCGCGCGTCCTGCCCGAGTCCGTGGCCGCCTCCATCCAGTTCGGCACCTGGCCCATCCTGCCTGTGTTCGAGTGGATTCGCGGCCAGGGCGACCTCTCCTGGCCCGAGATGCTCCAGATTTTCAACTGCGGAATCGGCTACATCCTCATCCTCTCCCCGGAGGACGCGGAGACCGCCCTCGACTTCCTCGACGGCCGCGACGACGTGGACGCCTACCGCATCGGCGAGATCGTCGAGCGCAAGGACGGCGGCGAGCAGGTGGAGGTCGTCTTCCCGTAGGGAAAGACGCATGACGAAAAAAAACGGCGGGCCGTCCCCAGTGGGGGCGGCCCGCCTTTCTTTTCGGGATCGGGGGGATCAGGCCATGAAGTCGTGGGCCCAGCGGGCCAGGTTGACGGCAACGAGCAGCGCGCCTTCCAGGCGGGTGAGCCGCCAGCCGGTGCGCAGCATGACCAGGACCAGGCCGACCATGCCGACCAGGAGGATGAGCCCGCTCGACGCCTCGGGCGAGACGTGAAGGGGCTTCAGGGCGCAGGTCAGGCCCAGCACGCCCGCGAAGTTGAAGAAATCCGAGCCGATGAGGTTGCCGAGCAGCATCTCGTTTTTGCCCCGGACCGAGGCGGCCAGAGAGGTGACCAGCTCCGGCAGGCTGGTGCCCGCGGCCACGATGGTCACGCCGATGACCCAGGAGGAGACGCCGAGATCCGTGGCGATGCTGGTGGCTGCCGAGACCATCAGGTGGCCGCCCGCCGAGATGGCGACGAAGCCCGCCACGAGCAGCGCGCCGTGCTTCCAGGTGGCGTGCTGGCCACGCAGTTCCTCCAGTTCGTCCTCGCCGGGCGATTCGCGCTTGCGGCCCAGGTGGAGCAGGTAGCCCGCGAGCAGGACGAGCAGGGCGAGGCCGAAGGGTCGGCCGAGCTCGCCGGTGAAGGAGACGAGCAGGATGGCGATGGTGGTTCCGAAGAGGAGCAGGCCGTCGCGGTAGACGATGGTCCGGCTCACCGCGAGCGGGCGGATCATGGCCATGAGGCCGAGGATGAATCCGAGGTTGAAGATGTTGGACCCGACCACGTTGGACAGCGAGATGTCGTTGTGCCCGCGCAGGGCGGCGTCCACGGTGACCAGGAATTCGGGCGCGGAGGTGCCGAAGGCGATGATGGTCAGCCCGATGACAAGTTCCGAGATGCCCCAGCGCCGGGCGATGAGCGCGGCGGAGGTGACGATCCAGTTGGCCCCGAACCAGAGGAGCAGGGCGGCGACGATGAAAGTGACGGAGTCGATAAGCATGGGGCTACCCATATGCCATGCCCGGAGCAGGGGCAAGGATTACCGGATTATTGCAATTGCGACTTTTTCCACGCCTTGACCAGGGCGGGCTGGGGCTCGGCCCAGTCCAGGCGGGTCTCCCGGGCGGGAATGACGTCCAGGGTCCGGGCCTCCCCGTCGCGTCTGACGCGCACCTGGATGGGCTCGCCCGTGGACTCGAAGTGGCGGCGGCCCTTGCCCGAATACGAGGCCACGAAGGCGGCCGCGTCGGCCAGGACCTCCTCGGCCCACTCCCCCGCCACGGGGCGGCACACGGCCAGGGGGCCGGGAAAGACGCGTGTCTTGATGATGTAGTCGCCGGGCCGGGCCAGCGCGCCGATGCGCTCGTTGTCGTCGCCGGTGCGGCCGAAGGTCAGCCAGTGGTCGCCGGACCAGTACTGGCGGCCGCAGCGGGCCAGGGAAAAATCGTCGGGCGTGGGCCGCCCCTTGCTCTCGATGAGCCGGACGAACCGGGCCGCGCCCTGGGCCTCGGCCAGGCAGCAGCCGCCCGCCGGGGTCGGCACCTCGGTGAAGCCGTAGGCCGCGGCCGCGGCCATCTGCGGCTTGCGGCCCCGGCCGTACCAGTCGTGCAGCCGCTCGCGGTCCACCAGGCCCGCCGCCTCCATGGGCGTGGGCGGCAGCTTCCTGGCGCAGAGCGGCCGCAGGAGCAGGTCGCGCACCTCGGCGCGCTTGGTGATGAGGTTCAGGGCGTCCTCGCGCTGGCTCATGGGCCGCTGGCCCACCACCTCGCCCGAGATCAGGAATTTGGCCCCGTATTCGGGCAGCATCTTCAGCGCGGCCGAGAGCATCAGGATCTTGCAGTCGATGCACGGGTTGAGCCACTTGCCGAAGCCCGCGCCCGGCCCGCCCAGGAGCATGTCGATATATGCCTGGCCCACGTCGATGGCCACGCCCTCGATGCCATACAGCTCACGCCAGGCCGGGAGGAGCTCGGGCTTGCCGAAAAAGGGCGTGACGAAGTGCAGCCCGAGGACCGAGAGGCCCTGGTCCATGACCGTGCGCATGGCCAGGATGGAATCCAGGCCGCCCGAGAGCAGGGCGAGCGCGTCGTACTTTCCGTTGATCGCCATGGCGGGAGCCTTAAGTGAGTTTGCCGCCGAGGGCAAGCCCTCCTGTGCGGTCCGGTGCGGCCCTGGCCCGGTTCCGATGATGCGAAACCGGTGTATCCAGCCGATCCGCCAGGTGATTTTTTCAGTCGCATCCGGCCCGAAACGACGGTTGCCCGTCGGGCGCGTATCTGGTATCGAAACGTGTTGTTTTGCTGATGCGCCATCAAACGCCAAGGAGAAACCCATGGCCCGTAAAGCCGTTGACCAGGACGCCCTGCGCAAGGAAGCCCTCGGCACCGCTCTGACCACCATCGAACGCAAGTTCGGCAAGGGGGCCATCATGCGGCTCGAGGACGAAGCGTCCCACTCCATTCCCTTCATTCCCACCGGCTCCATCGGCCTGGACCTGGCCCTGGGCATCGGCGGCGTGCCGCGCGGCCGCGTCATCGAGATCTTCGGCCCGGAGTCTTCGGGCAAGACGACGCTCGCCCTGCACATCGTGGCCGAGGCCCAGAAGCGCGGGGGCAACGCGGCCTTCGTGGACGCCGAGCACGCCCTGGACCCGAGCTACGCCCGCCGACTGGGCGTCAAGACCGACGAACTGCTCATCTCCCAGCCCGACTACGGCGAGCAGGCGCTGGAAATCGCCGACCTGCTGGTCCGCTCCGGGGCCATGGACGTGGTGGTCATCGACTCGGTGGCCGCGCTCATCCCCCAGGCCGAGCTGGAAGGGCAGATGGGCGAGACCCAGGTGGGCGGCCAGGCGCGGCTCATGTCCCACGCGCTCCGCAAGCTCACCGGCACCATCCACAAGTCCAACTGCGTGGTCATCTTCATCAACCAGATCCGCATGAAGATCGGCATGACCGGCTACGGCAACCCCGAGACCACCTCGGGCGGCAACGCGCTCAAGTTCTACGCCTCCTGCCGCCTGGACATCCGGCGCATCCAGACCCTCAAGGACAAGGACGAGTCCTACGGCATCCGCGCCCGGATCAAGGTGGTCAAGAACAAGGTGGCCCCGCCGTTCCGCGAGGCGCTCGTGGACGTGCTCTACGGCCAGGGCATCTCGCGCATGGGCGAGCTCATCGACATGAGCGTGGACCTGGGCATCATCGAAAAGTCCGGTTCCTGGTTCGCCTTCGGTTCCGAGAAGCTCGGCCAGGGCAAGGAAAACGTGCGCCAGCTCCTCCAGGACAACCCGGACATCGCCGCGGCCATCGAGGCCCAGTTGATGCAGCACCTGGGAATGGGCGAGGTCCCGGTCCACGATGAGACCGAAGAGGCCACCGACGACTAAATTCGACAAGCACCGGAAGGAGCGCCCCGGGCATCCGGCCCGGGGCGCTTTTGTCTGGAAATCACCTTATCTGGAGAACCTCAAACCATGAACGCCGCTGAAATCCGCAAGAGATTCCTTGAATTCTTCGCCCGCAACAACCATACCGTGGTGGACTCCGCTCCGCTTATTCCCAAGGACGACCCGAGCCTGATGTTCACCAACGCGGGCATGGTCCAGTTCAAGAAGCTCTTCCTGGGCCAGGAGAAGCGCGACTACATCCGGGCCACCACCAGCCAGAAGTGCCTGCGCGTGGGCGGCAAGCACAACGACCTCGAAAACGTGGGCCGCACCGCGCGCCACCACACCTTCTTCGAGATGCTCGGCAACTTTTCCTTCGGCGACTACTTCAAGGAAGACGCCATCCGGTTCTGCTGGACGTTCCTCACCGAGGAGCTGAAGCTCGACAAGAGCCGCCTCTACATCACCATCTACAAGGACGACGACGAGGCCTTCGATCTGTGGCGAAAGGTGGCGGGCGTCTCCCCCGAGCGCATCTACCGCCTGGGCGAGAAGGACAACTTCTGGTCCATGGGCGACACCGGCCCCTGCGGCCCCTGCTCCGAGGTCCACTACGACCAGGGCGAGGAAGTGGGTTGCGGCCCCAACTGCGGCATCGGCAAGTGCGACTGCGACCGGTTCCTGGAAATCTGGAACCTCGTCTTCATGCAGTACGACCAGGCCGAGGACGGCACGCGCACCGCGTTGCCCCGGCCGTCCATCGACACCGGCATGGGCCTGGAGCGCATCGCCGCCGTGTGCCAGGGCGTCCACTCCAACTACGAGACCGACCTCTTCCAGTCCATCATCCAGTACACCGCCGACTTGGCGGGCGTGAAATACCGCCAGGATACGGAGATCGACACCGCCCTCCAGGTCATCGCCGACCACTCGCGGGCCATCGCCTTCCTCATCCCGGACCAGGTCCTGCCGTCCAACGAGGGTCGCGGCTACATCCTGCGCCGCCTGATCCGCCGAGCCTACCGCTTCGGCAAGCTGATGGGCCTTGAGGGCTCCTTCCTCTGGAAGACCGCGTCCAAGGTCGTTGAGGACATGGGCGGCCACTATGCCGAACTCAAGGATTCCAAGGACTTCATGGTCGAGGTCGTGCGCGGCGAGGAGGAATCCTTCGCCAAGACCCTGGACAAGGGGCTCGACATGCTGGAGCAGGAGCTGGCCGCCCTGGAGAAGGCCGGGGCCAAGGTCGTGCCCGGCGAAACCACCTTCCGCCTCTACGACACCTTCGGGTTCCCCATCGACATCGTGCGCGACGTGGCCGAGAAACGCGGCATCGACGTGGACGAGGCCGCCTTCGACGTGCTGATGAAGGAGCAGAAGGACCGCTCCAAGGCCGCCTGGAAGGGCTCCGGCGAGAAGGACGTGGCCTCCCTGTTCCAGGTCCTGCTGGAGCAGGGCGTCACCTCGGAATTTTCCGGCTACGAGCTCATGAGCGACCAGTCCGAGATCACCTATCTGCTCGACGAGTCCGGCAAGGTGGCGGAGGCCCTGCCCCAGGGCGCCACCGGATGGATGGTCGCGGCCGTGACCCCGTTCTACGGCGAGTCCGGCGGCCAGGTGGGCGACACGGGCGAGATCGCCGCCACCACGGGCAAGGCCCTGGTGGTCGACACGGTCAAGCCGTCGCGCAATCTGACGGCCCACAAGGTGAAAGTGGCCGAGGGCGAGCTCAAGGTAGGCGCGGCCTGCTTCCTCAACGTGGACCGGACCCGGCGGCTGGCCACCATGCGCAACCACACCGTGACCCACCTGATGCACGCCGCCCTGCACAAGGTCCTGGGCGACCACGCCAACCAGGCGGGCTCCCTGGTCGGGCCGGACCGGCTGCGCTTCGATTTCACGCACATCAAGGGCCTCTCCGCCGAGGAGATCGCCCAGGTCGAGGCCATCGTCAACCGCGTCATCCTGGAGGCCATTCCGGTGGACCGTTCCGTCATGTCCATCGCCGACGCCCAGGCCAAGGGCGCGACCGCGCTCTTCGGCGAGAAGTACGGCGACACCGTCTCCGTCATCGAGGTGCCCGGCGTCTCCATGGAGCTGTGCGGCGGCACCCACCTGGACAACACCGGCATCGCGGGTTCCTTCGTCATCGCCAGCGAGTCCGGCGTGGCCGCGGGCATCCGGCGCATCGAGGCCGCCACGGGCGGCAACGCCATCGCCTACCTGAACGAGCGCCGCGCCGCCGCCGCCGAGGCGGCAGCCATGCTCAAGGCCCAGCCCGCCGAGCTGCCGAAGAAGGTCCACGACCTCCAGCAGCAGGTCAAGGATATGGCCAGGGAGATGAAGGCCCTCCAGGCCAAGCTGGCCTCGGGCGCGGGTCGCGACCTGCTTTCGGACGCCGAGGAGATCGGCGGGATCAAGGTCCTGGCCGCGCAGGTGGACGCCCCGAACATGAACATCATGCTGGAGCAGATGGACGCCCTGCGTTCCAAGATGGAGTCGGGCATCGTCTGCCTGGCGGCGGCCCACGAGGACGGCAAGGTCTCCGTGGCCCTGGCCGTGACCAAGGACCTGCAAGGCAAATTCAAGGCGGGCGACCTCATCAAGCCCGTGGCCGCCGAAGTCGGCGGGGGTGGCGGCGGCCGGCCTGACATGGCCCGCGCCGGCGGAACCAACCCGGCGGGCATCCCGGCCGCCATCGCCAAGGTGAAGGAGCTGATCGCGGGGTAGGGGACTGCCTCGGCGAATCGGCTGCGCATAACAATGAAATAGACGGCGCACGCTCGAAAGGGCGTGCGCCGTTTTTCATTTTTGCTGCTCGGAGAGAGAAAAGGAAGAAAGCCAGAGAGGCAGAAAGACAAAAAGACAGATGAGGAGCCGCCTCCGGCGGGACTGTGTTGCAGAGGTTTCGCGCCATGAAGGCGCGACTTGCTTTTGGATCGGACGCAGATTGTCAAACCAAACTGAACGCCTCTGCAATCCCTTGTTGTTCAATGACTTTCCAGGTTGTCCGATATCCGTGCTTCTTCCTTGGCCGATTGTTAATCAACTCGACGGCCCATGCTAATTGATCGGGGATAGTGAAATCGGCACGATGACGATTGCGTGTGGTTTTTGCGAGAGATGGAGCCGTTCCGCTTGGATCGGATGCTTGGCGACGAAACGCCAAAGGCGGACCATATGCCCTCAACATACTTTTTTTACGGATTTTTTGGGCCAGCAAAAAATGAAGCTCCGCCCGCGCAGGGCATTCAAAAAAAACGGGGGGGAAGCGAACGCTTTTCCCGGCTATTGACACACTCCCAAGCTGTTGCTCGCCATTCCTTCTCAAAAGTAGAAGCAAAAACAGCCAGTTCAGGGCTCGCTCCTTCCGCCCGGGCACGCACGAAGCCCCGCCGCCCCCTTCCAAAAGATTTTTCTTGTCGACCCCATGAATTTCAGGTAAGACCTCCTTCCCCGGTCGGGTCCAGCGTCCACCGGCGGCGTTCCCCGTTACAACTCGCCGCCGCAAACCGCCCACCCCGTCCGCGCCTATACCGTATATGACGTACGAGGGTTGACATGCGCCAGTGTTGCGCGTAGACACCCCTCTCTCAGCTTGCTTTTTAAGGAGCATTACCATGAAGACATATAGCCCGAAGCCGGAAGACGCGAACCGCGAGTGGTTCATCGTGGACGCCACCGACAAGATCCTGGGCCGACTGGCCACTGAGATCACCAACCGCCTGCGCGGCAAGCACAAGCCCGAATTCACCCCCTACATGGACATGGGTGACTTCGTCGTCGTCATCAACGCCGACAAGATCAAGGTCACCGGCCAGAAGCTTGATCGGAAGATGTACTACAAGCACACCAACCATCCCGGCGGACTCAAGCAGAAGACCCTGCGCGAGATGCTGGCCCTCAAGCCTGAAAACGTGATCACCGCCGCCGTCAAGGGCATGCTGCCCAAGAACAAGCTCGCCGCCCAGCAGCTCAAGAAGCTGAAGGTCTACGCCGGTAGCGAGCACCCGCACGCGGCCCAGGCTCCCAAAACTCTGGATTTTTAATCGGGGATTATCATGAGCGATTTCACCTACGCCACCGGCAAACGTAAGAACGCCATCTCCCGCACCCGTCTCTACGCCGGGACCGGGCAGATCACCGTCAACGGCCGTCCCTTCGAGGACTATTTCCCGCGCAAGACCCTGCAGATGGTCGTGCAGCAGCCCCTCAAGCTGGTCCGGATGCTCGACAAGTTCGACATTCAGGCCAACTGCGTCGGCGGCGGCTCCACCGGCCAGGCCGAGGCCCTGCGCCACGGCATCGCGCGCGCCCTGTGCGAGCTGAATCCCGAACTTCGCGCCGTCCTCAAGCCCGCCGGTCTCCTGACCCGCGACGCTCGCAAGAAGGAACGCAAGAAGTACGGTCTGCGCGGCGCCCGCGCCTCCTTCCAGTACTCCAAGCGTTAAGCCGCGAGCTGGATCGACAGATCATTCAAGGCCGGTGCCCCTCGGGGCCCCGGCCTTTTCGCCTTGGGCGGGGGAGGACGCGCCTGCGGGCGAATGCCGTCCCCGCCGCTCCGCCCGGTGCCGTTGCCGGGTTCGGCCCAGTGTTGCCGGGTTCGGAGCAAAGCCGGACCTGTAGCCGTCCCGGCGCCGGGCCGGAGCCGGCCCTTCATGCCCGGGGCGCGCCGTTTCGGCGACCATCCGGAATCATCCCTTGCCCAAACGCGGAAACATCCCGTATATCCCTGCCATGTCAACAAAGAAAAAACCGCAGCCGCACATGCTCTTCGCCGCCGAAAACGGCGAAATTTACGACCATCCCGACTTTCTGCTGATGTGCCGTCGGGGCGACGAGTTCGCTCTGCCCCGGCCCGACGAGATCATGCCCCTGCCCGAGGAGTCCGAGTTCTTCATGCTGCCCGGCCGCCACGCCATGGGCTACGACCCCGAGAGCGGCCAGGCCGAGGTCATGGAGGAGCTGGCCGTGGCCGCCTTCGCCTGTCCCGGCCACACCGTGACCGGCATCTCGGCCTACGAGTCCGACGATGACGCGCCGGTGCTGCCGCTGCTCTCCTACGCGGCCATCGGCTATGCCGAGGGGCGGTTCTGGGTCTGCGCCAAGAAGGTGGACGAGGACACGCGTCAGGTCTTTACCCACATCCCGCCCGACCGGATCGAGGCGGGCGCGCACCAGCTCATCGCCGAGCTGCCCGGCAACCGGCTGGTCGGCCACCTGGCCGGATGCGCCCTGACCAGCGGCTGCCCGGCGGCCAAGAACC
>NZ_JAQUWN010000131.1 GCF_028692895.1 Pseudodesulfovibrio sp. | reverse complement strand
CGGAAGGACTTGAGGTCGGCCAGGCCGATCTCGAAGGCGAGCCGCCAGTCGTCGCGCTCGTGCAGGGTCAGCACGGAGAGCAGCCCGACCCGGGACTGCTCCACGCCCGGGAAGGGCCGGAGCAGGGTGTCCAGCAGCCGCAGGGTGGGCAGGTGCTCGGGCTCGCGGGCCAGGATGGCCAGCAGGCACTCCGAGGCCGCCGCCGGAAGGTGGCGCGCAGGGTCGAAGGGGAAGCCGGAGCGCAGGGTCAGCCCCCGGCGGTGCAGGTCCTTGGCCCACAGGGTCAGCAGGGCGGTTTCGTCCTCGGGCGGGACGGCCTCGCGCCCGCCGGAACATTTGCAGTGGCGATACCAGAAGGCCTTGGCCGCGTCGAAGTTGCCCAGGCGCAGCCCGGCCATGGACCCGGCCAGGTTGAGTCCCGCCGAATCCTCGAACAGCCGCCCGGCCAGCCAGGCCGTCACGTTGGCCTCCATGGCCCGGCCCATGCCCGCCAGGGCCTGCGCCCGCAGCACGGCCTCGGCCGCGTCGCCGCCCGTCCCGGCCTTTTCCAGCAGGGCCAGAACCTCTTCCGCCGGAAGGTCGGTGACGGCCGCCTCGTACATGGCGGCGGCGGTGAGCGCGGCCCAGGCCTCTGCATCCCGGCCGCGCGCCCGCCGGTCCTTGGCGTCGGCGGCGAATTCCAGGAGGCGCGCCGCCCGGTGGACGGCCAGGTGCCCGGCCCGGACCCGCTCGCGCGCGGCCCGGCCCATGGCCGAGGCCAGCCGGGGGTTGCGCAGATAAAAGTCCAGCTTGCGCTCCAGCTCGACCGCGTGGGCGCAGACGTCCATCTCGCGGCCCGGCTCGAAGAGCTCGGCCTGCTCCTCGATGTCCTGGCCCAGGACCAGGCAGCCGCAGGACGCGGCCTCGAAAAGCCGAAAGTTGACCTCACCGCAGATGGACTCGTTGGGCACGATCCGGGCGTCGCCGTAGAGGTCGAGCATGGCCCGGAAATCCAGGTCCTGGCGCACGGCCAGGGCGAAGCCGCGCGTCCGGGCCTCCAGGAACTCCGCGAGCCAGCGCCGGGCCGGGCGCTGCCCGGTGATCCGGCCCACAAAGGCCACGTCCGTGGTCCGCTCGTCCGGGTCCTTCCCCTCCGCAGCGTGTCCGAACCAGGGCAGCCAGCGCACGTCCCCGGCCCCGCGTCCGCGCAGGGCGGGAATCCAGGCCCGCTGGGTGGAGCAGGTCAAGTCGAAAAGCCGGGCCCAGGCCGCGTGCCAGTGGGCGTTCAGGTGCGGGTCCACGCACCAGAGCAGGGTCGGGCACTCCACCCGGTCCAGCCCGGCCACCAGCCGCCGCCCGGCCAGCGACTCCACCTGGAGGACCATGTCCGGCCGGAACCCGCGCTCGGCCAGGACATCGGGCAGGGAGAGAAACGGCCCCGGGCCGGTGCGCAGGGAGAGCACCCCGCACCCCAGGTCCTCGAAACTCCGGATGAGCGAGAGGGGCGCGTCGAGGAGGCAGACGTTCTTGGCATCGGGCATGCGCCACCTCTACCCTGTTTTGTCCGCCCGCGCCACGGGAAAGGGTTTCAGGCCGCCGGAACCAGCCGGATTTGCAAAGGTTCCTTCTCGGCGGCCGCCTCGGGTCGGCGAATCCAACCCGCTGATATCGCGTGCTAATTTTTTCCGGCAAATCCGGCGGCCGCCCCCTAAGATTCCGGGTCCCCCGTCCGATAAGAGAGGCAACCGCCATGGACGGACCGGCCGGACCGGGCCGTCCGGGTTGCGGAAGATGACGCCCGCAGGGACGCGGGCGGAGGCTGCCGCAACGGATGGGGAGACAATGGGAGGGGCTGGGGAGCCCTTCCCGCCGACTTCAATAACCCAGGGAGGGGTTAATGAAGGGTTATGATGACAGCCGCGCCGAACACGCGGCCGATATCGAGACGGACAGCGTCTTCGAGGGCTTTGACGCGACCGAATCCCGCCACCATCTCGGCGAGGACGAGGAGCGGGCCCGCAAGATCGCCCGTCTCCGGGAGGAGGTCCGAACCGGTGTGTACCGGGCGGACGTCCGGGACATCGCCCGGCTCCTCACCTCCGCCATGGACCCGACGCTGTAGCGACATCCCTGGCGGGGCGGGAAAACGCCGGGCCGCGAAGCAGACATCGCGGCCCGGCGTTTTTTTTGTTTACTATCGGGCGCGAAACCTCCCGACAAACCCCGCCGGAGGCGGCTCCTTATCCGTCTTTTTGCTTTTGCCTTTCTCTTCTGCCTTTCCCCCCACCCCGGCTGGACAAACCGGCGAACCTGTCGCCGGTTGCCTGCCCGCCAAAACTCCACTATGGTCAGGACATGAAACAATACGTTCCGCTCATGGCCGCCTGCGTCCTGCTGCTCTGTCTTGGCGCCTGCAAACGCAACGCCGCCACCATCCTGCCCATGCCCGACGAGTACGTGGGCGAGTACCTCGAAACCAGCGACGTGTTGCGCATCGGCGCGGCCCTGGACCGCACGGCCCCGCGCATCCCGGTCAAGTGGGAGAACCCCGAGACCGGCTACCAGTTCTCCATGATGGTCTTCAGCTCGGACAGCGCCAAGGGCGCGACCACCAGCCGCTTCTCCGTGCTGGCCATAGAGCCCTCTGGCCAGGCCGAGCTCCTGGCCCTGCTCGGCCGGTCCTCCAAGAAGGGCGTGTGGCACATCGTGGCCGAGTCGTCCGCCTCGCCCGTGGGCAAGGCCCAGCGCATGAGGCTCGACCCCACCCCCATGCCCGAGGCAACCCTGAACACCGACCACTTCTCCGGATTTCTGGTGGAGCGCTAGGCATGGACGGCGACCTGGCCGAACGCGCCCGCGCACTGGCCGAGGCCTGCGGCCAGGACCCGGCGGCCCTCGACGCCGCCCTGCGCTCCGGCGGGCTGCCCGACGACCTCGTCCGGGTCGTGGCCGAGGTGCTGGCCGAGACCGCCCGCTTCGCCGAGCCGCCCCAGAACGGCCCGAACTAGCCGCCCCTTTTGCCTTTTTCGCCCGATCGGCGTAAGCTTCGAACCATGGCCCGCATCAAGCTCCTCCTCGCCTACGACGGCACCGACTTCTCCGGCTGGCAGCTCCAGTCGCGCGAACGCACGGTCCAGGGCGAGGTGGAGGCCGCGCTCAGCCGATTGCTGGGCGGCCACGCCAGAGTCCACGGCTCGGGCCGAACCGACGCGGGCGTCCACGCCTTGGGCCAGGTGGCCCACTTCGACTGCCCGGACGGGCGTGCGGACCTGCCCTGGCGGCGCGCCCTCAACGCCATCCTCCCGCGCGACGTTCGCGTGCTCGACGCCGAGGCCGTCCCGAGCGACTTCCACGCCCGCTACTCGGCCCTGGCCAAGACCTACGAATAC